>DAOMBL010000262.1:0-5521 GCA_035427325.1 Casimicrobiaceae bacterium | reverse complement strand
ACGAGCTCCTCGGGGCACGCGGAGAGCGCGGCGCAGCCGATGATCTGGTTGTCGTACTCCGCGACCACGAAGCGCTCGATCTCGGCTTCGAGGCGCTCGCGCGAGCGGCGCACCAGGACGCCCTGCTCCTCCAGCGGCCCGATGATCTGCAGGAGCCCCTGCACGTCGTCGATCGTCGCGTTGCGCAGGTGCGCGAGCGGCGCCGACGAGATCATCGTGCCCACGCCGTCGCGCGTGAAGAACTCGAGGAGCAGCGCGCCGTCCATGTGGCGCGACAGGAAGTGCGCGCGCGCCACGCCGTTGTCGCAGGCGCGGACCGCGCAGGGCAGGTAGTGCCGGACGTCCTCGGCGAGGTGCTTGTCCTTCGCGAGCAGCGCCTCGGCGTCGCGGGTCGACAGGTCGGTGAGCAGGCGCTTGCGGCCGTTGCGCACGCCGTCGTTGTCGATCAGGAACACGAGCTTCTGCGCCGTGAGCCGGACCGAGACCTGCATCGCGACTTCCTCGAGCGCGAGGTTGAACAATTCGCCGGTGGGCGAGTAGCCGAGCGGCGAGATCAGCACGATGTCGCCGTCGTCGAGCCGCTGCCGGATCGCCTCGGTGTCGATCCGGCGGACCTCGCCGGTGAGCTGCATGTCGATGCCGTCGACCACGCCCATCGGCTTCGCGGTGATGTAGTTGCCCGACGACACGCGGTTGTACGCGCCCGCCATCGGCGAGTTCGCCATGCCGAGCGAGAGCATCGCCTCGATGCGGCTGCGCACCTGTCCGGCGGCCTCCAGCACGCAGTCCATCGTCTCGGCGTCGGTGATGCGCAGGCCGGCGTGGTAGCGCGAGGGCAGGTGCTGCTGCGCGAGGATCGCCTCGATCTGCGGGCGCATCCCGTGCACGACGACGAGCCGGATGCCGAGGCTGTGCAGCAGGTTCAGGTCGTGGACGATGCCGAGGAACGATTCGTCGGCGACGACCTCGCCGCCGAAGGCGATGACGAAGGTCTTGCCGCGGAACGCGTAGACGTAGGGCGCCGCCGCGCGCATCCACTGCACGAAGCCGCGCATCGCGGCGGACCGGGCGTCGGGGGGACTGGAGGGATCGCGGGCCATCGGCGGAATCCGGCGCGATTATAGCCTTCGCGCTCGCCTATAATCGGGCTGCCTCGCGCCTGCGCTATCCGATGCGCGGCGCCTCCCGCCGACGCCCGCCGGGCCGGCCCGATGACGAGCCCGCTCCTCGCCGACCTCAATCCCCGCCAGCACGAGGCGGTCACGCTGCCGCACACGTCCGTGCTGGTGCTCGCGGGCGCCGGCAGCGGCAAGACGCGCGTGCTCACCACGCGCATCGCCTGGCTCATCGCCACCGGCCAGGCGTCCCCGCTGTCGATCCTCGCGGTCACCTTCACGAACAAGGCGGCGCGGGAGATGCTGCTGCGCCTGTCCGCGCTCACGCCGGTGTCGGTGCGCGGGATGTGGATCGGCACGTTCCACGGCCTGTGCAACCGGATGCTGCGCGCGCACCACCGCGACGCGAACCTGCCGCAGCTCTTCCAGATCATGGACACGGCCGACCAGCTCGCGCTGATCAAGCGCCTGTACAAGGCGCACGGGCTGGACGCCGAGCGCTACCCGCCGCGCGAACTCGCCTGGTTCATCGCGAGCGCCAAGGAGGCGGGCCTGCGGCCGCAGGCGGTGGAGGCGGGCGACCCGTTCGCGCGCGCGCGCGTCGAGCACTACGCGCTCTAGGAGGCGGTGTGCCAGCGCGAGGGCGTCGTCGACTTCGCGGAACTGCTGCGCCGCAGCTACGAACTCCTCGCCGGGCGCGACGCGATCCGCGAGCACTACCGGCGGCGCTTCTCGAACCTCCTGGTCGACGAGTTCCAGGACACGAACCTGCTGCAGTACCGCTGGCTGCAGCTCCTCGCCGGGCCCGACGCGGCGGTGTTCGCGGTCGGCGACGACGACCAGTCGATCTACGCGTTCCGCGGCGCGAACGCCGCGAACATGCAGCACTTCGAGCGCGACTTCGGGCGGCCGGAGCGTCCGGCGCGCCTGGTGAAGCTCGAGCAGAACTACCGCTCGCACGGCAACATCCTCGACGCGGCGAACGCGCTGATCCGCCACAACCGGTCGCGCCTCGGCAAGGAACTGTGGACGAGCGAGGGCAAGGGCGAGCCGATCCGCGCGTTCGCGGCGCCGACCGACCTCGACGAGGCCGCGTTCGTCGTCGACGCGGTCAAGGGCATCGCGGACGAGGGCGTGCCGCTCTCCGAGATCGCGTTGCTCTACCGCAGCAACGCCCAGTCGCGCGTGCTCGAGCATGCGCTGTTCAACGCGGGACTGCCGTACCGCGTCTGGGGCGGGATGCGCTTCTTCGAGCGCGCCGAGGTCAAGCACGCGCTGGGCTACCTGCGGCTCGTCGCCTCGCCGGAGGACGACGGCGCGTTCCTGCGCGTCGTGAATTTCCCGCCGCGCGGCATCGGCGCGCGAACGCTGGAACAGCTGCAGGACGCGGCGCGCGGGCGCGGCACGAGCCTGTGGCAGGCCGCCTCGAGCGGCGCCGTGGGCGGCAAGGCCGGTGCGAGCCTCGGTGCGTTCGTGACGCTGATCGAGAAGCTTCGCGCGGAGACGGCCTCGCTGCCGCTCTCCGAGGCGGTCGCGCAGGTCAACGAGGGATCGGGGCTCGTCGCGCACTACCGCTCGGAGAAGGACGGCGAGGACCGGATCGAGAACCTCGAGGAACTCGTGAACGCCGCGCAGGGCTTCGTGCGCGAGGCCGAGATCGCGGGGGACGCACCGATGCTCGGCGACCGCGTGTCGCCCGACGCGCCGGTGCCGGACGAGGGGCCGTCCGAAGGCGCGACCGACCCGCTGACGGCGTTCCTCGCGCACGCGGCGCTCGAGGCGGGCGAGACGCAGGAGGCCGAGGGCAGGCCCGCGCTGCAACTGATGACCGTGCACTCGGCGAAGGGGCTCGAGTTCCACACGGTGTTCGTCACCGGCCTGGAAGAGGGCCTGTTCCCGCACGAGAACAGCCTGAACGAGATGGACGGGCCCGAGGAGGAGCGGCGACTCATGTACGTCGCGCTCACGCGAGCGCGGCGTCGGCTCTACCTGACGCACGCGCAGTCGCGGATGCTGCACGGCCAGACCCGCTGGCACGTCGCGAGCCGCTTCCTCGACGAACTCCCGCGCGACCTCGTCGCGTGGCTCTCGCCCGCGCGCACGCGCTACGGCGCGGTCGAGGTCGACGAGGCGGAGTGGGGCCGCGCGGCGCGCGCGCCGGCGAAGGACGCGGACGCGCCGGGCTGGCGGATCGGCCAGAACGTGCGGCACGCGAAGTTCGGAGTCGGCGTCATCGTCGGCGCCGAGGGCCGCGGCAGCGACGCGCGCGTGCAGGTCAACTTCCGCGACGTCGGCGTCAAGTGGCTCGCGCTCGAGTACGCGAAGCTCGAGGCGGCGTAGCGCGCGATTTCGCTGCGCCTGCCCGCAGACGCTAGGGTCGACTCCACGTGATCGGGGCCGCCGTCGCTCGATTCCGGCCACGGGGTTGGGATGCGTCTGCTGGCGGTCGAAGGCGAGGGCAACTGCGGCCCCATCAAGCGCGATGGCGGATTGCGCGTCGCCGCGCTGTCATGGCGACATTCCATGACACGAGGCGATCGCTCCGGTTGTTGCACAGCCAGCGCTCTACCGCGGCAACGATTCCCTCACCGTCGCCACGCAGCGCGGTGAGCGCTGAAAGCGGCGGACCTTGGCGCTTGAGCACCGGCAGCAACTTCTCTCCGTCGATGCACCGTACCTCATAGGTCATCGTCGGGTCTTCAGCGTTCTCGCGCTCAATGTGTTTCCAGCACTGGCTGTGGAAGAGCTGTCGCTGTGGCAGCGGTTGCATCGTTTCGGCATCGAGAGCAGGGGATTCACGCCAGCGGTCCTTCATGCGGTTGCGCGAAATGCCGACGTATCGAATGACGCCGTTGGCTCCCGCAACCAGATAGAGGCACGGGACGCGCGCTTCCCAGATCCGGTGGTCGAGAACTTCGTAGCGCGCTTGTAGCCAGGGGCCGATACGCGATCCCTTGGCGACGTTTCGCTTCCACCTGCGACCGCCGATGCCGTGGATTCGAAGGATGAGGGTGGCGGCGCGGAAGATCTGATCGGCTCGCTCGTGGGGCTGAAGGGGCATGGGATGGAGGTTCAAAGGGTTCAGGAGGCGGGCTATGAGTGGCACCATCACACCAGGAGCTTTCGGTCTCTGCGCCGACAAGCACCAATTAGTGCGAAAGGTGCCTTGATCCCCTCGTCTTCGGGGCTGTCACTCGAACCAACATCACGCCAGAACTCGCTAAGCAGTGGATGTCTTAATCCCCTCGTCTTCGGGGCTGTCACTCGAACGGCTCGCATTCGCGGTAACGCGCTCGGGCAATGAGTCTTAATCCCCTCGTCTTCGGGGCTGTCACTCGAACCGTGCCATCGCGCGTGCGAAGGCCGCGAATCCGTCATAATCCCCTCGTCTTCGGGGCTGTCACTCGAACGGACGCGGTCGGACGGGTTGAACATCGCTACCGGTCTTTATCCCCTCGTCTTCGGGGCTGTCACTCGAACCGGCTCTTCGTCGCTGCGAACCAAGAGCTGATGTCTTAATCCCCTCGTCTTCGGGGCTGTCACTCGAACAGCGGCAGCACTTTCCTCGGGTTCATGCTCTCGTCTTAATCCCCTCGTCTTCGGGGCTGTCACTCGAACGCGCGGTCGCCGGTACTCGGCCTTCAACGGCAGGTCTTAATCCCCTCGTCTTCGGGGCTGTCACTCGAACTGAACTGCCGAGCGAATACGAAGTCTACATGCGGTCTTAATCCCCTCGTCTTCGGGGCTGTCACTCGAACCGGCGGTCACGGTTCGGTAGGACTCAGAGGCCTGGTCTTAATCCCCTCGTCTTCGGGGCTGTCACTCGAACGAACCTGACGCAACATCCGGCCCTCCGCGGACGTCTTAATCCCCTCGTCTTCGGGGCTGTCACTCGAACACCCTGTTCTTGTCGGTCGGGGCTATCAAGCTCGGTCTTAATCCCCTCGTCTTCGGGGCTGTCACTCGAACAGTTCGGCACCGGTGGAAAGACCTCCGCGGACGTCTTAATCCCCTCGTCTTCGGGGCTGTCACTCGAACACATCTTCACGTGTTCACCACGCCGAAGGAGAAGTCTTAATCCCCTCGTCTTCGGGGCTGTCACTCGAACACACCATCAACGCAATCGGCCTTGCCGAGATCGGTCTTAATCCCCTCGTCTTCGGGGCTGTCACTCGAACATTACATCGCTTGGTGCGCCGAGCAGGACGACGAGTCTTAATCCCCTCGTCTTCGGGGCTGTCACTCGAACCACTCAGGGGATTGTGTTCGTGCTGTATTCGATGTCTTAATCCCCTCGTCTTCGGGGCTGTCACTCGAACTTCTAGCGCGCGCTGTTCGAGGCGGAGCGCGGTTCTTAATCCCCTCGTCTTCGGGGCTGTCACTCGAACCTCCCCTGCTTGCCGTGT
>DAOMBL010000261.1:2440-5583 GCA_035427325.1 Casimicrobiaceae bacterium | reverse complement strand
GCTCCCGGCGCTCGATGCGCCGCCTCGGGAATCGCCGGCGCGACTGTCCTCTGATTCCTGATACCTGATGTCGGGCTGAAGCCCGACCCACCGCGAGGATGCTGCAGCCTGTCGGGCTGAAGCCCGACCCACGGCAAGGATGCTGCAGCCCGTCGGGCTGAAGCCCGACCCACAGGCGCCGAAGTCCGGGCCACGGCGCGCGAAGCTAGTTCAGCACCTTCTCGACCTTCCCGGTATTCGCGTCCACGATGACGAGCGGCGGCATCGTCCTGCCGTCCGGCTTCGTGAACTGCAGGTTCCAGGTGGCATGGCGCGTGGACGGCGCGGCAGCGGTGCCGATCTGAACGAAGTAACCGTTGGCGAGCGGCTTCGCCCCGTGCTGCTGCGCGATGGCGAAGAGCTTCGCGCCGTCGAGGACGAATCCCGGTTTCAGGTCGGGCAGCCGGCTCGCCGATCCCGGCTGCGCCCAGCAACTGAGTCCGCCGCGAAAGGTATTGATCGACACGTTCGCGTTCGCCGACGGGGAATAGAACGTGACCGTCCAGGCCTCCGACGATCCGTCGGCCTTGAGCGGGCCGTTGATCGTGCTCGTGATGCGGGCGGGCACCGCGTCGAGTTTCCAGGCCTTTGCGCGACTCTCCGCCATCGCGTAGATCGCGTCCAGACTTACGGCGGGCGAGGCGAGCGTGTGCGGCGGACACGCTTCCTGCGCGCGCGCCGATGGCACGCCGGCGAGTGCGAGCGCGAGCGCCAGCGCGAACGGTGCGACACGGATCGTGGTCATCGTCGGTCTCCGGGCAACCTGATCCCGGGCGCCACTCTACACGTCGGTGCCTCGCCGTTGAACTCCACACCATCGATAGCGTCGCTGCGCCGGCAGGCGGCCGCGCGCCGCACGGGTAGAATGCTGCCAGGATGCGCCGATGATCCACCATCGCACCTCGCCTCCCGCCCGTCGGGGACGCACGCCGTCGGAGTCGTCGACGGGAGCGACCCAGGTTCAGAGCCTCACCCGCGGGCTGTCGATCCTCGAATGCCTCGCCCGCGCGGAAGGCGGGCTCACGCTCACCGACATCGCGCACCGGGTCACGCTGCCGCCGTCCACGACGCACCGGTTGCTGTCAACGCTCGAGCGCGGCGGGTACGTCTATCAGGCTGGCGACCTCGGGCTGTGGTACGTCGGCCTCCATGCGTTCACCGTGGGCTCGAGCTTCCTCGCCTCGCGCGACTGGGTGGCGCAGAGCCATCCGTACATGCGCCGGCTGATGGAACAGTCGGGCGAGACCGCCAACCTCGCGATCCTCGACGGCACCGAAGCCGTATTCATCGACCAGGTGCAGTGCCGCGAGACGATGCGTACGATCGTGCGTCTGGGCAGCCGAGTGCCGCTGCACGCGTCCGGCGTAGGCAAGGCGATCTTCGCCGCCCTCCCCGACGAACAGATCGAGGCGATCCTCAAGGTCAAGGGCCTGCAGCGCATCACCGAGAACACCATCACCGTGCCGGAGACGATGTGGGCGAGCCTGCGCGTGATCCGGCAGCGCGGATTCTCGTTCGACGACGAAGAGCACCTGATCGGCACCCGCTGCGTCGCCTCGCCGATCTACGACGAGCATGCCGAGGCGCTGGGCGCGATCTCGCTCGCGGGCCCGGTGTCCCGGCTGCCGGACGCGCGCATCCGGCAGCTCGGACCGGTCGTCGCGCACATCGCCGAGGACATCACCAGGACCCTGGGCGGCAAGTGGCCGCATCCACATTGAATGCGGCGATCTGTCCGGCCGCGTCGCGCCCGGATCCACACGCGTGACCACGTGCCCGCACTGCGCCCGCCGGGCAATGAGCCTGGTGCAGAAGTCCGCGCTCGGACCCGGCCGCGTCGTTCGCTGCCGTGCGTGCGGCAAGCCCGTGGCCGCGCACGCGCTCGGGATGCTGTCCGCGCTGCCGGCGTTCGTCGGCGGCTACCACGCGATGCAGTCGGCCTCGATGCTGGCGGGGACCGCCGCAGTGGTCGCGGGCATCGCCGGCATGGCGCTGATCCAGATCTTCGCCGTGCCGCTCGTGCCGGCCTGATCGGGTCCGTCTCGATCGCTTCCCGGTGTGCGTGGCGATGCCGCTGCGGCAGGTGACCCTGCGATGAAGGTCGCACCCGCCCCGTCGAGCGGCAGCCGGATCGCCGTCACCGGCTGGTTCGAGGCCGCCGGCTTCGTCTTGGCGATCGGGGCGCTGAGCCTCGTCTACGCGATCGGACACCAGTCGGGCGCCCACCCGATCGCGTTCGTCCTCTACGCTATCCTCGGCTCCTCGATCCTGATGCTCGCGCTGACGGGCCCGGGCCCCGACGCGCTCGCCATCGCCTGCCATCCGATGAGCTGGCTCGTGGGCGTCTCGATCATCCTGGTCGAGGTCTTCTATTTCCTGACGATCTCCTACGTGTCCCCCGCGCACGGCAATCTGGTGCTGCGCTTCGCCATCCCGATCGCGATGCTCGCCGGCTGGCTCGTGTTCGGCCGCCGCCCTGCTCCGGTCGCTGCCGCCGCGACATTGGTCGTCACCGGTGCGACCCTCTACGTGGTCGCCATCACCGACCCGGCCGTGCGCGCTCCGATGACCGCGACAGGCGTCTGCGGCAGCGTGGCGCTCGTGGTGCGCGGGTTCGCCGGCGAGTTCCATCCGCGCAACCGGGCGGCACGTACGGTACGCGAGAAGCTCCAGATCACCGGGATCCTGCTCCTGGTCACCTCGATCCTCTGTCTCGCGCTTGCGTCGATGCTGGCCGCGGCGATCGCCGCATCCGCGATTCCGCGGCACGAACTCGTGCCGACCGTCCCGGAACTCTTCGCTCCTCCGACGATCCTGCTGGGCGCGCTCGCGGGCGGCGGCATCTTCGCTCTGATGAATGCCCTGAACTTCTCCGCCGTGGTGAAGATCACGACCGAGAACATCATGGCCGTCATGGCGCTCTCTCCGATCACGGTCTGGATGGCCCAGGAGATCGGCGTCGCCTTCGGCTGGATCCTCGTGACCCGGCCGGAACCGCGACTCGTCGCCGCCATGACCGTCATCGTCGTGTCGGTCCTGGTGATCGTCGCGGCCAGCAGGAGCTCCGGCGTTCCGGACCTCAGGCAGCCCCCGCGTCGTCCTCC
>DAOMBL010000261.1:0-2430 GCA_035427325.1 Casimicrobiaceae bacterium | reverse complement strand
CCCGGCCGGGGCGGCGGGCGCCGTAAATCCGGCCCACCGCTGCCATGAAGCGGGCGACCAGGGCCGTTCCGGATCCGGCCAACCTCCGCGTACCATGGTGAACGTCGCGCTCACCTGCATCCTGGCCTTCCTGCTCCCGGTGACTGCGCTCGCGCAGAACGGGCCGCTCGCGAGCTACACCCCTCCGCCCGATCCCGCGCTGGTGGCCCGGGTTGCCGCCGCGGACCTGGCCGCAGGCGAGCGCGCTTTCGATCGACGTTGCGCGACCTGCCACGACATCGCGAAGGACGGCAAGCACTCGAAGGGTCCGCTCCTGTGGAACGTCGTGGGCCGGAAGGCGGGGTCCGCGACCGGCTTCGCGTACTCGGACGCGATGCGGCGCTCGGGCCACGCGTGGTCGCTCGAAGCGCTCGACTACTACCTCGCCGACACCGAGCGCGCGGTACCGGGCCGCTCGATGGATTTCACCGGCATTCCGGACCCGAAGCTGCGCGCCGACCTGGTCCGCTATCTCGAGTCGATGGGCGATGCGCCGGACCGGGGTCAGAGCTCTATTTCTCCGCAGGACCGGGGTCAGAGCTCCATTTCTCCGAAATGAGGCTCTGACCCCTACGCAGCTCGCAGCTACCCCTACGCAGCTACCCCTACGCAGCTGCCGACCCCTGCGCAGCCATCCGGGCCCAGCGGCGCTCGAGTTCCGGATGCGCCGGCGCCGTCCAGCGCAGGAGCAGGTCGTCGGCCGCGGCAAAGTCGTTGCAGGTGATCACGACGTCGCATCCGGCGGCGACCGCGGCCTCGGCACGCGCCACGATGTCCCCGGCGGAGTGTGCACCGACCATGTCCAGGTCGTCCGAGAAGACCATGCCGTCGAAACCCAGGCGGCCTCGCAGGACGTCCTGCAACCACTTCCGGGAGAAACCGGCGGGCCGGTCGTCGACGTCCGGATAGACGACGTGCGCCGGCATGATGCCGTCGATGCCCGAGGCCACGAGCACGCCGAACGGAACGAGATCCTGTTCGGCGATCGCGCGCATCGGGCGTTCGTCCACCGGGATTTCGTGGTGGGAGTCCGCGGCGACGTGGCCGTGCCCCGGAAAGTGCTTGCCCACCGCCGCCATGCCGCGCGAGCGCAGGCCGCGGGAGAGCGCCGTCGCCAGGTACGCCACTGCGTTGGGGTTCCGGTGGAACGCACGGTCGCCGATCACGCCTGAGGTTCCCCAGTCGAGGTCGAGCACCGGCGTGAACGAGAAATCGACTCCGTGCGACGCGAGTTCGGCCGCGATGGTCGCGCCGAGCGACTCGGCCTCCCGGGCCGCGCGCGCGACGTCCTGGTCGAACGACTCGCCGAGCGAGCGCATCGGAGGAATCGCGGTGAATCCCGCACGGAAGCGCTGCACGCGACCCCCCTCGTGGTCCACCGCGATCGGCAGGTGCGGCTCGCGCAGCGCGCGTATCGCTCCGGTCAGCGCGGTCAGCTGACCGGGCTCCGCGTAGTTTCGCGCGAACAGGATCACGCCGCCGACGCTGGGATGCGCGAGTCGTTCGCGGTCCTCCGGCGTGAGTTCGAGCGCCTCCACGCCGAGCATCACCGGCCCGCGCGCGCGCCGGATCACGCCCGGCCCTCCGCGCGACCGTTGCCCCCAGGGGTCGTGCGCCGCCGCGCCGGCGCGATCACGCCGCTGCCTCGCGGATCAGCCGCTTCATCTCCCTGACCGCCTCGCGCATGCCGACGAAGACCGCCCGCGACACGACCGCGTGGCCGATGTGCAGTTCGCGCACTCCGGGCAGCGCCGCGACCGGTTGCACGTTGAAATAGTTGAGCGCGTGACCGGCGTTGAAACGCATCCCGGCGGAGCGAATCGCCGCGCCCGCTGCCTCGAGCTTCGCGAGTTCAGCCACCACCGCACCGCTCCCGGCATCGCGACCTCTGGCGTGAAAGGCCTCGGCGTACGGACCGGTGTGGACTTCGCACACGCGCGCGCCGATCGCCGCGGCCGCCTCCACCTGCCGCAGCTCGGCATCGATGAACACGCTGGTGTTGATGCCCGCGTCCGCGAGCCGGGCCACTGCCTCCGCCAGCGTCGCCCGCTGCCCGGCGACATCCAGGCCACCCTCGGTCGTGACCTCCTGCCTGCCCTCGGGAACGAGCATCGCCATCTCGGGTTTCAGCCGGCAGGCGATGCCGACCATCTCCGGCGTGGCCGCCATGTCCAGGTTGAGCTTGATGTGCGTGAGTTCGCGCAGCCGGCGCACGTCCGCGTCCTGGATGTGGCGGCGGTCCTCGCGCAGGTGCACGGTGATGCCATCGGCCCCGCCGAGGTGCGCCTCGACCGCGGCCCAGACCGGATCGGGCTCGTAGGTCCGCCGCGCCTCGCGGATCGTCGCAACGTGGTCGATGTTGACGCCCAGCCCGATCATTCGGGTCCTTCC
>DAOMBL010000260.1:0-5616 GCA_035427325.1 Casimicrobiaceae bacterium | reverse complement strand
CGGAACTCATGGTCAAGGGACTCGCCGCGCACGTCGAGACGGCGCATGCGCTCGTCGTCCAGTGGGACGGCTACGTCGTGAATCCCGGCGCATGGAGCGACGGGTTCCTCGCGTTCGACTACATCGGCGCGCCTTGGTTCTGGGCGCCGGAAGGCGCGCGCGTCGGGAACGGCGGCTTCTCGCTCCGGTCGCGCAGGCTGCTCGAAGCGCTCGCGGATCCGGCGATCGTCGTCGAAGGCAACGAGGACGTCACGATCTGCACCACCCACCGCTCGCTCCTCGAAACCCGCCACGCGATCCGGTTCGCGCCCGAGGATCTCGCCGCGCGCTTCTCGTTCGAGGCCTCCTACCCGATCGGCCGCCCGTTCGGATTCCACGGCCTCTTCAACTTCGCGCGAGTCGAGACCGACGCGACGATCGCCTCGCTCGCACCCGCGTTCCCGGACGCGATCGCGCGTTCGCCGCAGCTGCACTCGCTGATGCGGAATTGCGTCGCCATGGGCCAATCGCAGGCCGCATTCGCCCTCGCGACGCGGATCGCCGCCGCGGATCCGGGCAACGAGGAGGCCCGCCGCGTGCTCGCCGACGCCGAGCAGGCGCTCGCGCGCGGACCCGTCGTCGGGCGCAACGAGCCCTGTCCCTGCGGCAGCGGCAGGCGCTACAAGGCGTGCCACGGCGCGATCGGCGGCGCTGGCGCTCCTGTGCCGACGGCGGCGAAGGACCCCGACACGCTGACGCGCGAGGGCATCGAGGCGCACCGGTCCGGCCGGATCGACGAAGCGAAGCGATGCTACGAGTCCGCGCTCGCCGCCGCGCCCGACCACCCGTATGCCGGCCACTACCTCGCCGTCATCGCCATGCAGCGGCGCGACTACGCGACCGCGATTCCCCGACTCGAGCGCGCGGCGCTCGCGCGCCCGGACGAACCGGACTTCCACAGCAATCTCGGCCTCGCCTACGCGGCGGTCGACCGGATCGACGACGCGATCGCCGCGCACCGCCGCTCGCTCGCGCTCCATCCGGAGAACGCCAGCGCGTGGAACAACCTCGGCCTCGCGCTGGTCGAGCAATGCCGGCATGCCGAGGCTGTCGACGCGTACCGTCGCGCGCTCGGAATCGACCCGGCGTTTCCGAAGGGGCGGTGGAACCTCGCGATGGCGCGCCTCATGCTGGGCGACCGCGGCGGCTGGGCCGACTACGAGGCGCGGCTGCGCATCGACGAACTCGGCCATCCGCCCGACATACCCGGCATCGCGCGCTGGCACGGCGGCGACGTCGGCGGCAGGACACTCATCCTCGACGCCGAGCAGGGTTACGGCGACATGCTCCAGTTCATACGCTATGCGAAGGTGCTCGCCGGGCGAGGAGCGCGGGTGATCGTGCGGGCGCGCGATCCGGTCGCCGACCTGGTGCGCACGGCGCCCGGCGTGTCGGAAGTCGTTCCGATCGAAGCCATCCCGCGCGCCGACGCGTGGCTGCCGCTCATGTCGCTGCCGGGCATCCTCGGCATCGATCCGCACGGCGAGCCGCCCGACCCGCCCTACCTCTTCGCGGACCCCTCGCGCACCGAGGCGATTCGCGCGAGGCTCGCGCAGCGCCGGGCAAGACTCCATGTCGGCCTCTCGTGGGCGGGGAATCCGGTTCAGCAGAACAACCGCCGCCGGTCGATCCCGCTCGCGGTCCTCGCACCGCTCCTCGAACGCGACGATGTCGCGTGGTACTCGCTGCAGCGGATCGACGGCGAGGACGAGATCGCGTCGGTCCCCGCCGCGCGCGCGCTGGTCCTGCCCGACGAACGCAACGAGTTCATGGGCAAGGCGGCGTTGATGGGGGCGCTCGACCTCGTCGTGAGCGTCTGCACGAGCAACGCGCATCTCGCCGGTGCGCTCGCACGTCCGACGTGGATCGCACTCGCGTTCGCACCCGACTGGCGCTGGGGCACGGCCGGTGCGTCCACGCGGTGGTACCCGACGGCCCGGCTGTTCCGGCAGCCCGCGCCGGGAGACGGGACGTCGGTGGTGCGCGACATCGGCCTCGCGCTCGATCGCAGGCTCGCCGAAGCATGACGCTGCGCCCGCCGAAGTCGCGCAACGATCCCTGCCCCTGCGGCAGCGGCAAGCGCTACAAGCACTGTCACGGCGGCGACGCCCCGCCTGCCGCCGTGGTCGCCGTCGCCGCGACGGCGGAGCCGACGGAGATCGCCCGGGCCGCGCTGAGGAACGGGCGTCCCGACGAGGCGATCCGGATCCTCGCCGAGGCTTTCGGCCCCGAGCCGGACGACCTGGGCGCGCTGAAGCTTCTCGCGGAGGCGCTGCGCGCGTCGGATCCGGCCCGGTCGCGCGCGTGCTGGGAGCGCGCGCACCAGCGCGCGCCCGACGATCCGGAGGCGTTGTTCTTTCTCGGCGATTTCGCGCGCGAGGCCGGCGACTACGACGCTGCCATCCGCCAGTTCGAGCGCGCCCTTGCGCTCGCGCCGGATCATCCGTCGCTGCTCAACAACCTGGGCCTCGCGCTCGAGAAGGCGGGCCGGCTCGACGACGCCGAGCCTCGCTTCCGGCGCGCACTCGAGGTCGCGCCCGACGATCTCAACGCGCTCGCCAACCTCGCGCAGAACCTCTACCAGCAGCACCGGTTCCGCGAGGCGGCCGAGCACTTCGACCGCCTGATCGAGCGCATGCCGCCGGCGCCGGCCTCGATCTGGGTCAACCGCGCGATCTGCCTCATCGACTGCAGCGGGATCTCGAAGGCGGCCGCGAGCTTCGAGCGCGCCGTCGAGATCGCCCCCGATGCCGCGAACGCGTGGCGCGGCCTCGGCATCGTGCGGATCGAGCAGCGGCAGTTCGGCGCCGCGGTCATCGCCCTCGAGCGCGCGATGGAACTCGACCTGGAGGACGTCTCGGCCGAGTGCATGCTGTTCCACGCGAACGGCTTCGAGTGCCACTGGCGGGACTTCGACGGGACCCGTGCGCGCCTCATCGAACTCGCCCGCAACCCGCCCGCGAAGCAGGTCGGCGCGATCGTGCCGTTCGTGTTCCAGTCGATCGACGACGATCCCGAGCTCGAACTCCGCGTGACGCGCCACTGGGCGGAGACCCAGCTCGTGCCGCCGAGCCCGGTGCGCCCGCCGCGACGGCGCGAGGACGGGCGGCTCAATCTCGGGTTCGTCTCGTCCGACCTGTACGAGCATCCGGTCGGCCGGCTCGTCGTCGGGCTCTTTGAGCGGCTCGACCGGTCGCGCTTCCGCGTCTTCGCGTATTCGCACGGCCCCGAGCGCTCGGACGCGACGCGGGCGCGGCTCGTGGCGGCGTCCGACCGGTTCCGGGTCCGTCCGTCGATGGACGCTTTCGAGATCGCCCAGTGGATGCGCGAGGACGAGGTCGACGTCGCGTTCGACCTCACCGGCTTCACCGGGACCACCGTGGTCGAGGTGCTGCTGCACCGGCCCGCGCCGGTGCAGGTCAACTTCCTCGGCTACACCGGCACGATGGGCACCTCCGCGATCGACTGGATCCTCACCGACCGCTTCTGCGTGCCGCCGGAGTTCGCGCAGCACTATGCCGAGCGGCCGCTCTACGTCGATCCGTGTTACATGCCGAGCGACGCGGCGCGAACCTTCTCGCCGACACCGGTCACGCGACGCGAGTACGGGTTGCCGGAGGACGCCGTCGTGTTCTCGGCGCAGATGGGCGCGTACAAGATGAAGCCTCCGGCCCTCGAGGCCTGGATGCGCATCCTCTCGGCGGTCGACGGCTCGGTCCTGTGGATGCGCCAGCAGTCGATCGGGCTGGAGGCGCGGCTCGGCGAACTCGCGCGTTCCCACGGCATCGATCCCGGCCGGCTGCGCTACGCGCCGTCGCAGAAGGTGCCGGTGTACCTGTCGCGGTTCCGGCTCGCCGATCTCTTCCTCGACGCGACGCCGTTCGGCTCGCACACGACGGTCAACGACGCGCTGTTCGCGGGCCTGCCGGTGCTCGCGTGCGCCGGGCGGTCGTTCTCGTCGCGCGCGAGCGCGAGCCAGGTGCTCGCCGCCGGACTCCCGGACCTCGTCGTGACCGATCTCGACGCCTACGTGCGCAAGGCCGTCGAACTCGCACGCGATCCCGCCGGCCTGCGGGCCATCGGTGCGCGCCTGCGCGAACGGCGCGCGAGCCTGCCGCTCTTCGATCTCGACCGGTACGCGCCGGCGTCCGAAGCCGCGGCCGAGCACGCGTGGGCCAACACGCCCGAGACCTAGGGCCTAGCGTCCCGCCTTCGAGAGCTGCTCCGCGAACGCCGCCACCGGCGTCGCGTCGTCGAACAGGCGCGCGGCGCCTTCGGCGACGCGGCGCGCCATCGCATCGCGCCAGTCGCGGTCGGTCGCGAGGCGCGCGGCGATCGACACGCACTCGTCCTCGTCGCGGGCGACGAGTTCGGGGATGCCGGCCTGGGCGAGCATGCCGGCGCTCTGGCGCGAGCGCATCACGCTCCCCGGGAGCGTCACGACCGGCAGGCCGCACGCGATCGCGTCGAGGCTCGTGTTCCCGCCCGACCAGCGCGCGCTGTCGATCATCGCATCGCACGCGAGGTTGATCCGCAGGTAGTCGTCGTGGCCGACCTGCGGGCGAACGATCACCCGTTCGCGCGCCACGCCATGCGCGTCGAGAACCCCGTCGAGGCGCGTGCGCCACGCCGCGGTGATTCGCGGATGACGCCCCGCGAAGGCGATCACGCGCGCGTGCGGCGACGAAGCGAGCACGCGCGCGATGCGCCGGTCGTCGTCGGGGTGCAGCTTGAACAGCGACTGCGGCACGAGCAGGAGCGGCACCGATCCGGGCAGGCCCAGCGCGTCCCGGGCGGCCCGGTCGGGCAGGCCCGACCGGGCGTAGCGCGTGCCGAGACCGGGCAGGCGAAGCAGCCGCTCGCGGTACTGCGCCTCGCCGCCCGGGGGCTCCATCGTGTCGCAGCCGAACATCGCGTCGACGGTCGCGAGCCCGCTCGTCACCGGATGACCCCATCCGGCCGCCTGGAGCGGCGCGAGGCGCAGCGACGCGAGCACGAAGGTCGTCGCGTCCATGCCGAGTTCCGGGTAAACGATCGCGTCGGGCGTCTCGGCGGCGATCGTCCGCGCGAGTTCTGCGGTACGTCCGCTCGCCAGCGGCACGAAGCGGTCGGCCCGCGCGCGAATCCGTGCCGTGAGTTCGTCGTCGCCGTGCGACAGGGGAACGACGATCACCTCGAAACGATCGCGCGGCAGGCCGGTGATCCAGCTCTCGAAATAGCGCCCGACCGTCCCGTCCCGCAGGAACGCGGACACGAACGCGACGCGCCGGCGTCCGTCGCGCGGACGCGCGGCCGCACGCCCGGCCGGCACCTGCCACGACGGCGACTTCGCCGCGCCGATCGTCGCCGCAACGAGATCGCCGTAGGCCACCTGCAGGTCGCGGTCGTTCTCTCCGTGGTAGGCGAGCAGGAAGTTCGTCCAGCGCATCTCGTCGAGCACGCGGTCCGCGTTCATCCGGGCCGCGCGCCCGGGCAGCTCGTCGCGAAGCATCTCGACGCCCGCCCGGAAGCGTTCGCGCGACTGCGCGATCGCCTCCGCGCTCGGCCCGGCACACCCCACCGCGCCCATCGCCGAGG
>DAOMBL010000259.1:0-5623 GCA_035427325.1 Casimicrobiaceae bacterium | reverse complement strand
CGGCGTGGCGCACATCGCCGAGGATCTCGCAACGCAGGCGCCGACGGCGATGTTCGCGGTGCCGCGCATCTTCGAGAAGTTCGCGCAGCGCATCGAACAGACGCTCGCCAGCGCGCCGGCGAAGAAGCGCCTGTTCGACGCCTGCGTCGCGCGCGGCTGGATCGTCGAGCAGGGGCGAGCGCGGATGCGCGACCGGCTGATCCTGCGCGCGCTGCGCCGCTTCGTCGCGAAACCCATCCTCGCGCGCATGGGCGGGCGGCTGCGGCTCGTCGTCGTCGGCGGCGCGGCGCTCGACCCCGCGCTCGCGCGCACGTTCATCGGGCTCGGCCTGCCGATGCTGCAGGGCTACGGCATGACCGAGGCCTCGCCGGTGATCTCGGTCAATCGCCTCTCCGACAACCGGCCCGACACGGTGGGCCGCGCGCTCGACGGCGTCGAGGTGAAGCTCGCGGACAACGGTGAACTCCTGGCACGCGGCGAGAACGTGATGCTGGGGTACTGGCGCAACGACGAGGCGACCCGCGCCACGGTCGACGCCGGCGGCTGGCTGCACACCGGCGACCTCGCCGAGATCCGCGAGGGCCGCATCGCGATCCGCGGCCGCGCGAAGGACATCCTCGTGATGTCGAACGGCGAGAAGCTGCCGCCGCAGGACTGCGAGTTCGCGATCCTGCACGATCCGGTGTTCGAGCAGGCGATGCTGGTCGGCGAAGGCCGACCCTACGTCGTGCTGCTCGCGGTCTCGAAGGAAACCGACGAGAAGACGCTCGTGCGCCGCGCCAACGAGCAGTTGAAGGCGTTCCCGCGCTGGATGCGCGTGCGGCGCGTCATCGCGACACCCGAGCCCTGGAGCGTCGAAAACGGGCTTCTGACCCCGACGCTCAAGCTCAAGCGGCCGATGCTCCTCGCCCGGTACAAGGACCGGATCGAAGCCGCCTACCAGTCGCAGAACCCGGACTGACTCCCTCGTGCCGTCCGGCCGTTCGCCGCGGGTCCGCGCAGCCGACGCTACCGCCTACTCGGGGATCTGCAGCGCGATGCTGTCGCCGGCCGTGCAGGGACCGGACACTTCCTTCATATGGCTGGTTCCGGTGGCGATGATCGCCGGGGCCATCGATGCCCACAGCGAGCCCTTGCCGCCCCGATAGAGTTCCAGCCAGTTGGGCAGGTAGAACGTGCCGTAGTGGTTCCCCGGCACTTCGACCACCGCCATCTTCGCGAGGACGAGGACGATGTCGGTGGATTTGCCCACGCCGAGCGGCGGCACCGCGTCGCTCGCCGGGATGTAGGCTTGGCCTGCGACCGGAGCCGGCGGCAATTTCTTGCCGCTCAACCAGCCGCCCTCGAACGTGTTCTCGAGCGACATGCCCACCGACACCCGGTCGCAGCCCTTGACGTGCGCGGGCTGGGGCGCCTTGCGCGTGACCCGGACCTTCACGGTCGGGGGGGCATAGACCGCGCCCTTGGCGGGCACCACCACCACGCCGGGATAGTCGCTGAAGCAGGGCAGCGGCAGGAGCCCGTGCGCGGCAATTTCGCCGCCGTCGGGGGCGTTCGCGCAACCCGGTTCGCGGCCTTCGTATTTCATGGTGCTGGCGACTTGCTTCTGCAGTTGGTCGAGGCCCTGCTCGTACCACGTCGCCAGCTTCTCCTTGGTCTCCGGCGAACAGGTGCCGCCGTTGCTCTCGATGATCTCGCAGCTTCCCTCCACTGCCGCGTCGGCGACCTTGCCCTTCCCCAGTTCGGCCAGGGCGTCGAGGTCGGGCATGCTGGGCGGCATGCCCGCGGCTACCATGCCCGCGGAGATCGCGCTTTCCACCATCGTCTGCGCCGCCGCCTCGCATTCGTCCTGCAGCTTCCCGCCCAGCCATTCGCACGGCAGTCCGCCGGCGATCTGGCTCGCGACCCAGCTCTTCGCACCGTTGTAGAAGCCGGCAAGCTTGTTCCACGCGAAGGCCCAGCCCTTGATGGAGCCGATCACCCATTTGTCGAACCAGCCCTTCTCCTGGGTCTTGGGATCGGGCTTCGGGCAGTGCTCGCCGGGGGCATAGAACTGGAGTGGGTGGAACGCCTTGTGGAAATGGGGGTTCTTGATGAGCTTGACGCAGCCGGCCCGATTGGGGTCGGGGAATACGGCGAGTTCGTATCCGACGATCTTGAGCGCGAACAGGTCCTTGGCCTGACTGGCCGCGGCCTTCGCGATCTGGGCCTCGCCCAACGTTTTGCCGAGGGCGTCGTTGAATTCGTCGTTGGCGCCCGGCTGGTAGGTGGCGACGACGCTGTTCGACCGGATCCCGGCGGGCTTGCCGTCGCCAAATGCCACGATGCGGATGTAATAGCGAGCGGGCAACGCCGACTGCGCCGGCTGCGGATCGAACACCGCGGACGGGCTCTGCTGCGCCGACAGCGGCAGCGCCTGGTTCGCGCCCTTGTCGCTCGCCTTGGCCGGCTTCTTCGCGGGCGGGGCGATCGGCGCGGCCGGGACGTACGGCAGCAGGTCCAGCTTGAACTGGTCGTAGACGGCGTTGCCTTCGTCGAGGAGCGCGGGCGGCTGCGCGAGGACATCGTCGGGGAAGGGTTGCGAGGCGATCTGCCAGCGCCACTGGTACGCGCCGGGGTTGGCCGCCTTCCAGACGAGCGGCGTGATGGTCGTCGACCTGTCGAAGGTGCGCTCCTTGCCGCTCCACGCGAACTTGTGGGAGTCGAGCACCAGCTTCCCGAAGGCGAGTTCGACCGGCGCCGAACCTGCCGGTTGCGCAGGTGTGTTGCGCGTCCGGGACAGCGCCGAGGGCGGCGGAAGCGATCCCATCGGCGATGGAGTCGATCGCGTCCAACCGCTCGCCGCGGCCGAGCGCTCCGGCAGGTCCGGAAGCGGAGCCGTCCGGGTCGCGGGATCGGCGGGCCGAGGAGGGGGAGGCATGCCGGTGACCGGAGCCGTCCGGATCGTCGTGTCGGCGCGCAGCGGCGGACGGGAAACACCGGCGTCCCGTTCGGGCGGAACCGATCGGGCGACGGGACGCGCGGGAGCGGCCAGCACCGTGAGACGGGCGGGTCCGGATCCGGTCGATGCGCCGTCGGTCAACCGGGGGATGCGCGGGCCGGGCGCCGCGTCCGCCGCCACCCGCACCCGCACGCGCATCTGGTGCCCCTCTTGCACCTGCGGCGCGTCCAGCACCTCGACACCGGCGCCGAAGCTCACGCGTGTGCGTGGCCCGAAGCCGGCGCCCAAGAGCGTCAGGACCCGAGTCTCGCCGGCGTTCACCGTCTCCGGCTGGATCTGGCGCACGCTGGGCGCCGCGGAAACCGCGGCCCGGGGCAGAGGACCGAGCACTGCCGATCCGTCCCTGGCGTCGGGAGGGATCGCGGGCGGAACCGAGCGCGCCGCACTGCCGGTCGGTGCGGGAGCCGGCGCGCGCTGGACATCGGCCGCGAGTGCGGCAGCGGCGATGAACCCGATGCCCGCGAGCGAAGCGAAGGCGAAACCGATGGGGCGGCGGAACGTGTCCATGACGAAGCCCTTCGATCGGACGACTGCGCGGGTTCCCGTGCGCGGGCCGGGCGCTCCGTTGGGCGCAGGCGCGATCGTCTCGATCGGGCTGCGGCGGACGAGTCGCGCGGGGCGGCGGACCGGGTCCATCAGTACTTGACGTCGTCGCGCTTGACGAACGTGGCGTCCCGGGCGGCGAGCGTCACCGACGTCATGCCTTTGTCGCCGCTGACCATGACCGACCAGAACGCCTGCGGCTTGCCGAGGGCCTGGTTGCCGACGACGAGTCCCAGTCCCAGCCCCTTCTCGTCCTTCTTGATCTTGAGGCCGGCCTTCGCCGCCGCCGCCACTGCCTGGTCGCTGTCGACGAATTCGGTGCCGAGCGCGTCGATCGAGGTGTTGCGCACGTCGGCGTCGACGTCGACCTTGCCGCCGTCGCGCACGGTGACGATCGCGCTCTTCTTGGCTGCGGGCGAGTAGTAGGTGCCCAACCACTGCACCGCTCGGCCGTCGGCCTGGCCGCGCAGCGTGGACACGTGGGTCAGCCGCGCGTCGGCCCGCCATTTCGCGGCGGCCGGGCCGGCCTGCTGGATCGCCGCCTTCGCGGTCTGCGCCGCGAGCGCCGCCGGAGCGGCCAGCGCGAAGGCGAGGCACGCCAGCCGGGCGAGCGGCAGCGCTGCGTGGGTACGGCGTGTGGCCTGGATCGTCTTCATCGGCGTGCTCCTCGGAGGGTGTCGCTGCGGCGCGAGGTTCAGCGAAGCCCGCCCGACGGTCGTTCGGGTCCGGCCGACAGTTCGGCCAGCCGGCGGATCAACTGGTGCAGCGTGGTCACCTCGGGCGCGCCGTCTCCGCGCACGACCACGGCCCGCCAGCGATCGCCGCAGCGCTCGACGTCGATGTGCAGCGGCTCGACGCTGCCTCGCCCATGCGACTGCGACGCCGCCGTGGTGCCTGCGTCCGGAGTTGCCGCGCCTTCGGTCTTCACGGCCGGCCCGACGCGCGGCGTCGCGGAGTCCGTCGAGCCGCCGGGCAGCCGGGCTCGGCGAGCGGGAAGCTTCGTTCGACCGGCCGCGACGGCATCGTCGTGTGTTCCATGGCGCTTGGCCTCGGGGACTCCGGAATCCGGGGGCAACGATAGGGCGCGCGGCGTTATCGCCGCGTTACACGGCTCAGTGGGGCGAACGCGCAGCGCACCGACAGGGCGGGTGCCCGTCCGCCGTGGCTCGCAAGGCGCACAGGAGAGGTCGGACGCCATCAGGCGGCGCCTCGCGATCGACGGCGAGGCGCCCCGGCGTCGGCCGACCACACGATCGCGAACGGCAGGCCGTCAGGTTTCTGACGTGTTCTTGATCGACCGCAAGGCCCGCCGCAGCGTCGCGAGCCGAACATCGTCGATTCGAGCAGACCGGAGACGCGGGCGCGTCCAACGCGCTGCGGATCGCATGTCCAGGGGGCCAGCACACGGAGAGCGGGCCGGGGCCGCCGGCACGCTGGCGCTCGAACTGCTCGGGCCGCCGCGGATCTTCCTGTCGGGGCCGATCGAACTTCCGACGCGGAAGGCGCTCGCGCTCGTCGCCTACCTCGCGGTCCACGGACCGGTTTCGCGCCTTCGCGCGGGCGCGCTGCTCTGGTCCGAGCGGGACGACGCCGACACGCGGCGCAACCTCCGCCAGGAACTCCACCGAATCCACGGGACGCCCGTCGGAGCGTGGATCGAGACGCGCGGCGACGAACTCGCGCTGCGGGAGGGCGCCGACATCGACGTCGTTCGACTGCGGCAGGTGGCCGCGTGCGGCCGGGATGCCGAGGTCCTCGCGATCCATCGAGGTCCGCTGCTCGACGAACTCGACCTGAAGGGGGCCGAGGGCTTCAACGCCTGGCTCGCCGCAGAACGCGAGGAACTGGGCAGGCTGTGGCGGGCCTCGCTCCTGCGCGAGGCGGCGAACCGCGAGCGCGAAGGCGACTTCTCCGGTGCGGTGGAACTCCTGCGCAGGTGGGTCGACGACGACCCGCTCGACGAAGCGCGCCACCGCGAGGTGATGCGGCTTCTCCATCGCGCGGGCGATCGACCCGCAGCGATCGCGCAGTTCGCGCGTTGTCGCGACCTTCTCATGCGTGAACTCGGCGTCGCGCCCG
>DAOMBL010000258.1:0-5678 GCA_035427325.1 Casimicrobiaceae bacterium | reverse complement strand
GGACGCGCTCGTGCGACTGCGTGTTCTCGAACACGGTGACCGACAGGCCGTTGGTGTCCGTGATCGGGCCGATCTCCTGACCGGATTCCGGGTCGGTGATCCAGTAGAGCTCACTCGTGTGCACGAACGACCCGACGACACGCCACTTCGGCGCAAATGCGTACGCTTGTGTTCGGGAGAAGTCTGCTGCGTTAAGGTCGTCCGGTGTAACGGCTCGTACGTCCAAGTCTGAGTAGGCTGCAAGCGCCAGCTCAGCTTGGTTCAGTATGGTCACGTTAACGGACATTTTCCGCGGAGCTGCTATCGCCCCTCAGAGTTGACGCTGAAGGCCTGATCAACCAATTCGATCGCTTGCTTTGTGGAAGGACATGAATAGGGGCGTCGCGCCAGAAACGGGATGCCCAGGTTCTGAGCACGACGATTGTAGGTAACCGCGATGCCCATCAGTGTGTTGTCGGCGCTTCGAAACAAGCGATACTCGGATCGAAAAATGTATGGCTCGCCGGTCTGCACATCGGTGCTGGTGTACTTTAGGACATGCGACTGCCCCGGCTTCGGGTACATGAGTGCGCGAATGTCCACCTTGCCATCCGCCTGCAGCAGCGCTGGAGGCGCCGGCTCGCGTACGTAGACCTTGACCCCTCCATCCTTCTTGCAGAGCCGGTCGACCTTCCAGTCGGCGAGCAGCAGGTCCAACCCGCAACCGGAGAGCAACGCGGCAAGCATCGCGACGACCACGACACGATGAGTCTTCACGAATCACCTCCGCCACATGATGACGAAGCGACGATTCCGACCAGTGCTCCCTTCGTGTCGCGAGCTTCCCGGCTTCCGTTGCTGCGCCCGCGACCGAATCATCGGAGACGGTACGCCGATGTGCAATCGTCCGAAAGGCCTAGGTCCGATGGGCACGAACTTCACCTGAGGCATCGCGGCCCGTGCGCAATCGACGTCGCCCTGCGAGACGCCGGATCGAAGGAACCGGCCCGGCGGCGGCGCGCGATCAGCGAAAGACCCGATTGCACGCGAACGCTGGTGAACTTCGCCCGGCCGTGCGCGTCGCCGGTGATGCGGCAGGCATTCGCGATCGGGTCGCGCAACGGAGGTTCGTCAGTCCTCCGGGACCAGGAGCGTGGAACAGGCGCAAGTGGCCGACCTGTCGCAAAGACTCGACGCCGAGGCCGGTCGCGAAGCATCCGCCGAGCGAGCCGCCGACAACCGAGAAGTGCTGCGGAAGCGTGCCGTCGGCGACGAGCTCCCGGATCCATGCGCGCAGGGACCGACTATGGCCCCCCATGCTTCCCGAGTTCCTGAGGCGGGGGAAGCTGCGCGTCCTGGCATCCTGGCGCCGGGCGCGCGTGAGTGGCGGTTCAATCCGCGCCGACAACCTCCTCCGCGCGCCGCCCCAGGTTGCCGTAGCGCACGAAGGCATCGCGCAGGAGCGCGGGGTCCGCGAGCGGGCGCGGCGCGTGCATCTGGAGCCAGATGCGCAGGAGCAGCCGGTGCCGCTCCGGCTCGGGATGGTCGACGAACGCGGTGCGGGCGTGCAGGATCGTGTCGTTCGACAGGAGCTGGATGTCGCCGGGGCGGAAGTCCATCTCCAGCACGTGCTCCGGGCGCTCGGCCACGGCGTCGACGAAGTCGAGTGCTTCGGTGACGTGCGCCGGGACGTGCTCATCGCGGCGCCGCCATACAGCCTCGATGAAGCCGCGGTTGTAGCGGCACGCCCACGCGCCGTCGCGCGCGCTGAACACGGGCATGCGCGGACCCACCGGAGATTCGCCGTCCCCGTGCTCGTCGCGCCGGTCCCACGGAAAGCCCTCGCGCAGGAGCGGCAACAGCTCGGGGCGTTCGCGCGCCACCGAATTCAGCACGGACATCGAACTCGCGATGCGCGAGCGGCCGCCTTCCTTCGCCTGCCGCAGGCACAGGAGGCCCACGACGTCGGTGAGGTCGATGTGGAAGCGGGACTCGGCCGAGGTCGCGTAGCCGCGCGCGAGCGCGCTCTTGCGCGGCCCCTGGTCGGTGATGTGCACGATCAGTTCGCGCCCGGCATTCTGCGTGACGCCGGCGCCGAGGTGCGCGCACAGGCCCCAGTACGCGAGCTCCGCATCGCGCACGCCGAATCCCTCGACCGGAAAGCTGCGCAACAGCACGAAGCCGCGACCTTCGCGCAGTTCGTGTCGAACCTCGGCGAGCAGCCCAGCGCAGCTGGGGAGCGGGAACTCCTGCGGGCCGATCCGTGCGAACCCGAGGCCCGCGTCTTTCACGCGCGCGAGCGCCGAGCGAATCTCGTCCTGCTGCCGCTTCGAGAACGGCACGATCCACGAAGCGTCGCGCGCCATGTCGGGCCCGAGCCACGCGGATGGTTGCTGGACGAGCGGTACGGAAGCATTCGATCGAGGCATGGCGGTCAGTCGATGTCGTCGCGAATGCAGGCCTTGACGTGTCCCGCGGAAACCGTGCGCAGTTCGGGCACGGCCTCCGCGCACGCGGGGAGGGCGTGCGGGCAGCGCGTGCGGAACGCGCAGCCGGACGGCGGATTCAACGGGCTCGGCAGGTCGCCCGAGAGCACGGCATGCGCGCGCGCGGCCCCGGGCGTGCGTGCGGGCACGGACGCCAGCAGCGCGCGCGTGTACGGATGCCTCGGCCGGCGGTAGAGCGCGTCGGACGGGGCGATCTCCACGATGCGCCCGAGGTACATCACCGCCACGCGATCGGACAGGTAGCGCACCACCGCGAGGTCGTGCGACACGAAGAGCAGCGTGAGCCGCAGGCGCGCCCTGAGGTCACGCAACAGCGCGAGGATCTGCGCCTGGATCGACACGTCGAGCGCGGAGACCGGCTCGTCGGCGACGATCAGTTCCGGCTCGAGCGCCCGCGCCCGTGCGCCCCCGATGCGCTGCCGCTGCCCGCCCGAGAACTCGTGCGGATACCGCCGCGCGTGCTGCGGTGTGAGTCCCACCATCGTCAGCAGTTCGTCGACGCGTGCTCGCCGGTCGCGCGCGCTTGCGCCGAGGCCGTGGATCGCGAGCGGCTCCGCGAGCGCGTCGCCGACCGTCTGTCGCGGATCGAGCGCCGAGTACGGATCCTGGAACACGATCTGCATGCGGCGGCGGTACGGCTGCAGCGCCTGACGCGAGAGGTGCGTGATGTCCTCGCCGTCGAACCGGACGGTGCCCTCGGTGATCGGCGCGAGTCGCAGCAGCGCGAGGCCGAGCGTGGACTTGCCCGACCCCGATTCGCCGACGAGGCCGAGCACCTCGCCGCGCGCGATCCCGAGCGACACGTTGCGCACGGCCTTGAGCACCGCGCGCTGGGCACGGCGCGCCACCGGGAAGTGCACCGAGAGGTTCTCCGCGGCCACCAAGGCGCCGCCCGCGGGCGCTGGCGCGGCAGCGACCGCTGAAGTCGCGTCGGCCGCCATCGTCGGCACGCTCACGCGGTCCATGCCGGGAGCTCCGTCGCGCGCACGCAGCGCACCCAGTGATCAGGCTCGAGCGCTTCGAGCGTGGGCGGCTGCACGGTGCAGCGATCCGGCTGCGCGAAGCGGCAGCGTGGATGGAAACTGCACCCTTGCGGCAGGTGGCGCGGATCCGGCACGTTGCCGGGGATCGGCTCGAGCGCGTTGGCGCGGTCGCTGTCGAGGCTCGGAGCCGAGCGCAGCAGGCCGCGCATGTACGGATGCGCCGGTCGCGCGAGCGCCGTGGCGACGTCCGCGCGCTCGACGATCTTGCCGGCGTACATCACCGCCACCCGGTCCGCCGTGCTCGCCACCACGCCGAGATCGTGGGTGACGAACAGCACCGCCATGCCGAGTTCGCGCTGGAGGCGCGCGATGAGGTCGAGGATCTGCGCCTGGATCGTCACGTCGAGCGCGGTGGTGGGCTCGTCGGCGATCAGGAGGCGCGGCCGGCACGACAGCGCGGTCGCGATCATCACGCGCTGGCGCATGCCGCCGGAGAGCTGGTGCGGATAGTCGTCGGCGCGGCGCGCGGCGTCCGGAATGCCGACCAGATCCAGCATGTGGACGGCCTCGTCGCGTGCCTCGCGAACCGGCCGGTCCTGGTGCAGGCGGATCGCCTCGGCCACCTGGTCGCCGATGCGCATCACCGGGTTGAGCGAGGTCATCGGCTCCTGGAAGATCATCGCGATGTCGCTGCCGCGCAGCGCTCGCCGCCGCGCGGCGCCAAGCGTCACCAGGTCGGTGACCGCACCGTCGCGGCCGCGCCAGAAGATCGAGCCTCCTGCGATGCGGCCTGGCGGCGAAGGCACGAGGCCCATCACTGCGAGTCCGGTCACCGACTTGCCCGAGCCCGACTCGCCGACCAGTGCGACGGTTTCTCCGGGATGCACGACGAGGTCGACGTCGCGCACGGCGGGCACCTCGCCGTGGCGCGAGCGGAACGCGACCGAGAGGCCGCGCACCTCGAGCAGCGGAGCGTCAGGTGACACCGAGGCCTCCGTCGACGGCGATGTCGGCGCCGTTGATGTAGCTGCCCTGCTCCGAGCACAGGAGCAGCACCGTCCCCGCGCAGTCGTCGGGAGTGCCGAGGCGCCGAGACGGAATCGTGGCCTTCACAGCCTCGCGCATGCCGGGCACGGCGAGCGCCTCCGCGTTGCGCGCCGTGTCGATGCAGCCTGGCGCCACGTTGTTCATCGTGACGCCGTCGCCTGCCACCTGCGTCGCGAGGTTGCGCATCCAGGAGAGCTGCGCGGCCTTGGTGCCGGCGTACACCAGCATCTCCTTGTGCGGCTTGACCTGCTGCACGCTGCCGATCGCCACCACGCGGCCCCATCGGCGCGCCTGCATCGGCGGCACCAGCCGTTGCAGCAGGATCAGCGTGGCGCGCAGGTTCACGTCGACCTGGCGCGTGAACTCGCCGGCGGTGATGTCGGTCCACGCGCGCGTGAACTGCACCGAGGCGCACAGCACGAGGATGTCCACGTGGCCGAGCGCGGCGCGAGCGCCGTCCGCGAGGACCTCGGCCTGCCCCGCGTCACCGAGGTCGAGCGAGAACACGGGAACCGCCGCCGCGCCGCCGGGAAGGCGCGCCGCGAGGCCGCGCAGGTGCTCGACCGACTCCAGTCCGTGCAGCGCCACGCGCGCTCCGGCTTCTGCGAGCGTACGCGCAACGGCCCAGCCGATGCCGGCCGAACTGCCGGTCACGAGCGCGGCGCGACCCGCGAGGTCGAACGGCGCGCCCGTCTTCACGCGCTACAGCTTGCGGTACCTGGCATACACCGCCTCCACGTCGGCGCCCGGCGCGGCGAACTCGGAGCGCGCCCGGTCCTCGATCGCCGCATGTTCCTCCGACTTGCGCAGGACTTCCACGAGGCGCTCCTGCGGGATCACGAGAACGCCGTCGATGTCGGCGAACATGAAGTCGCCGGGCCGCACGATCACGGTGGCGGACAGCGCGCCGCGCAACTGCACCGGCAGCTGCCAGCGATAGTAGCCCCAGCGCTTCAGGGCTTCCACCGGCGAGTTGTAGCGCGCGAACAGCGGGAATCCCATCTCGAGCACGTGGCGCGAGTCGCGCGTGCCGCCGTCGATGATCGCACCGACCACGCCCTTGGCGCGGCCGAGCACCGCGTTCATCTCGCCGTAGTGCGCCACCCGCGTGTCGTAGCCGCAGTCGCGCACGTCCACGCACGGGTAGCGCATCTCGCCGAAG
>DAOMBL010000257.1:0-5679 GCA_035427325.1 Casimicrobiaceae bacterium | reverse complement strand
GGCCCCGGTCGCCGCCGTGGCGCCCGCACCTGCACCCGCAGCACCGGCGCCGGAACCGCCGAAGGAAGCCGCACCGCAGTTCCCGATCGAGACGACGGCGCCGGCCGAGCCGCTGCCCAAGCTCGCGGAGAGCGACCAGGCGCTCGGCGAAGGGCTCGCGGGCGCCGTCGATCGGGACGCGATCGCGCGCTATCTGATCCCGCAGGACCTCATCCGCCGCGTCGTCGCGACCGTCGACAACCTGCCGCGCAAGACCTACGCGCAGCGCCTCTCGCCGGTGAAGCCGGTGCCGGGCAAGTTCGAGGTGGTCACGCGCGACGGGCAGCTCGCGATCAGCGCGCAGAACAGCGCGCGCTACACGCCGCTCGTGCGAGCGCTCGAAGCGGTGAACACCGAGAAGCTCGTCGCGCTGTACGTGCGCTTCTATCCGCTGTTCCAGGAGGCCTACCGCGAACTGGGCTACCCGAACGGCCACTTCAACGACCGGCTCGTGCAGGCGCTCGACCTGATGATCGCCACGCGCGAGCAGCCCGGGCAGCTCGCGTTGGTCCAGCCGAAGGTGTTCTACGAGTTCGCCGACCCCGCGCTCGAGGCGCTGCCGTCGGGGCAGAAGATCATGCTGCGCATGGGACCCGGCAACGCCGCTCGCGCGAAGGTGAAGCTCAGGGAGGTCCGCGCGCTCGTCGCCAGGGAGGGCGGCTCGGCGAAGGAGGCGACGAAGTAGGGAGGCCGCCCGGGCGAGATGCTCGCGCCACGCCCGCATCGGGACCGCGTCGGGTCGGCGCGGTCCGTCGTGCGCAATCCCGGTTCCCTGCGATGGGTCGGGGTCGACGAGACCGACCGCCCGGGCAGCGTGCGTGCAACGGAGGAGTGTCGATGGTCGCGAAGCTGGCCCGCGGGGTCGTCCGCGGATTCGAAGTCCTCATCGTCGCGTCGCTGGCGATCATGGGGATCCTGGTCTTCGGCAACGTGGTGTTGCGCTACGTGTTCAACTCCGGGATCGCCGTCTCCGAGGAACTCTCGCGCCTGCTGTTCGTCTGGCTGATCTTCCTGGGCGCGGTCCTCGCCTCCGCGCGCCACACCCACATCGGCTTCGACACGATCCAGCGCCGCGTCGGGCCGCGCGCGCGAAGGGCGCTCATCGCGTTCAACGGCGCGCTGATCCTGATCGGCTGCGCCATCTTCATCGTCGGCGGCTGGCAGCAGGCCTCGATCAACCTCGCGAACAGCTATCCGGTCCTGGGCATCTCGTACGCGTGGCTCTACGGCGTCGCGCTGGTGTTCGGCGTGGCGCTCGTCTTCCCGGTGTGCAACAACGTGCTGCAGGCGCTGCGCGGGCGCGACGATCACCTCACCCGGGACCTCGGCGAGCGCATCGAGGATCTCGCCGGGCGCATCGGACGCGGCGACGAAGCGCGCGCGGAGCGAACGAAGCGGGAGCCGTCGTGACCGCCGTCGTCTTCCTCGCGACGCTGCTCGGGCTGATCGCGCTGGGCCTGCCGATCGCGTTCGCGCTGATGTTCGCAGGCGTCGCGCTGATGCTGCTGACCGGGCAGTTCGACGCGCAGATCGTCGTCCAGAACGCCATCTCGGGCGCCGACAACTTCGTCCTGATGGCGGTGCCGTTCTTCATCCTCGCCGGCGAACTCATGAACGCCGGCGGACTCTCCCGGCGCATCGTGGACATGGCGAGCGCGTTCGTCGGCCACCTGCGCGGCGGCCTGGGCTACGTGGCGATCTCGGCCGGCCTGCTGCTCGCGAGCCTGTCGGGCTCCGCGGTCGCCGATACCGCGGCGCTCGCCGCCATCCTGGTGCCGATGATGCGCCAGGCGGGGTACGACCCGTCGCGGGCCTGCGGGCTCATGGCCGCGAGCGGCATCATCGCGCCCGTCATTCCGCCGTCCATCGGATTCCTGATCTTCGGCGTGGTGGCGAACGTGTCGATCACGCGCCTCTTCCTCGCCGGCATCGTGCCCGGCGTGATGATGGGGCTCGCGCTGGTCATCGCGTGGTGGTTCGTGGCGCGCCGGCAGCAGGTGGCGCTCGCGCCGCGCGTGCCCTGGGGCCGCCGCCTGCGCCTGCTGGGCCAGGGCGGCTGGGCGCTGATGCTGCCGGTGATCATCATCGGCGGCCTGCGCTTCGGCATCTTCACGCCGACCGAATCGGCGGTCGTCGCCGCCGCCTACGCCCTCTTCGTCGGCCTCGTGGTCTACCGCGAACTCACCTGGCGCCGCATCTACGACTGCCTGCTCGCCACCGCGCAGACCACCTCGGTCGTCCTGCTGCTGGCCGCGCTCGCGATGGTGGCCTCGTACATGATCACGGTCACCGACATCTCGGGGCAGGTGGGTTCGTGGCTGCAGACGGTGTCCGACCACCCGCTGGTGCTGATGGCCGCGATGATGCTGGTGGTCTTCCTGGCCGGCATGGTGCTCGACTTCATTCCCATCGTGCTGATCTTCACGCCGGTGTTCCTGCCCATCGTCAAGGCGGCGAACATCGATCCGGTGTACTTCGGCGTGGTGTTCATCATGAACTGCTCGATCGGCATGATCACGCCGCCGGTCGGCGTCGTGCTGAACGTCGTGAGTTCGGTGGGCAAGGTCACGATCGCGGAGGCGACGCGCGGCATCGGGCCGTTCCTGCTGGCGCTCGTCGGCCTCCTGGCCCTCCTCGTCCTGTTCCCGGCGCTGGTGACCGTGCCGGCCGAGTGGTGGCGTTAGTATTGCGTTTCCTTTCCCCAGGGAGGCATCCATGAAGTCCCGCAGCACTGTCCTCGTCGGCCTCCTGGCCGTCGCGATGTCCGGCACCGCCGCGGCGGTGGTCACCGGCAAGTTCGCGGTCACGCTGCCCGAGAAATCGCACCAGGGCCAGGGCGTGGCCAGGTTCGTCGAGCTGGTCAAGGCCAAGAGCAACGGCGAGATCGACATCAAGCCCTACTACGGCGGCGCGCTCGGCGACGACGTCAAGGTGACCTCGGCGCTGCAGGGCGGCACCGTGGAGTTCACGGTGCCGCAGACGACGACGCTCACCGGCATGTCGAAGCCCTACGAGATCCTGGACTTCCCGTTCCTGTTCCGGAACTCGGAGGAGGCCGAGAAGATCCTCGACGGCCCGATCGGCCAGAAGCTGATGGACACCCTGCCGGCCCACGGCCTCGTCGGTCTCGCCTACTGGGAGAACGGGTTCTTCAACGCCACCAACAGCAAGCATCCGATCGCGCGGGTCGAGGATTTCGGCGGACTCAAGTTCCGCTCGATCCAGGCGAGGATCACGCAGGAGACGATCAAGGCGCTCGGCGCCAACCCGGTGCCGCTGGCGGTCCCGGAGCTCTACACGGCGCTGGAGACCCGCACGATCGACGGCCAGGGCACGCCCAACGCCGTGATCGCCGCGCTCAAGCTCTTCGAGGTGCAGAAGTTCCTGTCGATCACGCGCCACAGCTACGGCGCGTTCATTCCGCTCGTCTCGAAGAAGTTCTGGGACAAGCTGACGCCGGCGCAGCAGAAGATCCTGAAGGACGCCGCGATCGAGGCGCGAACCTACCAGCGGCAGGTCGCGCGCGCCCAGTCGGACTCGGCGCAGAAGATGATGGCCGAGCGCGGCATGCAGGTGAACGAGGTGAGCGATGCCGAGCGCGCCCGCATGCGCGCCCGCGTCCAGCCGGTGTGGGACATGTTCACGCCCGACGTCGGCGCGGACCTGGTCAAGCAGGTGGAGGCGACGCTCAAGAAGTGAATCGCGCGCCATCCCGATGAACGAGGGCGCCCCTGCGGCGCCCTCGTTCGTTCCGGCCGGCGCGGACCGGTCACGCTATTCCTTCCAGGAGTCGAGGTAGCCGCGCACCTTGATCTCCTCGGTGCGGGAGTCGAGGTCGAGCGGGTAGCGCGAGTCGATCATCACGGCCACCTCGTCGGTGTACCTGCGCTCGCCCTTGTTGTTCGCCGCGGCCGCCGCGAACGCCTTGGGGTGCGGGCCGTGGTGGAAGCCCGAAGGGTGCAGCGTGAACATGCCGGGCCTGATGTTGTCGCGGCTGAAGAAACTGCCCTGGTGGTAGAAGATCGCCTCGTCGAACTCGTCGTTGTTGTGGAAGAACGGCACCTTGAGCGCGCCCGGGTCGCTCTCGATCGGGCGCGGCGCGAACGTGCAGACGATGACGGTGTTCGACAGGAACGTCGCGTGCACCGTCGGCGGCAGGTGGTAGCGGTCCGACAGGAGTTCGCGGATGTCGCGCCAGTTGAGCCTGACCGGCACGCAGTCGCCGTGCCAGCCCGCCGCGTCGAGGAAGTTGAACGGGAAGGTGATCGTCGTCACCTGCTGCCGCCGCTTGGCGAGCACGCGCGTCTCCTTCTCGCTGTACTGGGCCTTGAACGCGTCGTCGATCTTCGGCGTGTCGAGCACGGCGAGGTCGAACTGCGCGTGGTGGCCCAGGATGCCGCGCTCGGGAAGCACGAAGAGGTCCTCGGTCGCCTCGATCGTCAGGACCTCGTTGCGCACGCGGGTCTCCAGCCGCCAGGTGGTGCCGCGCGGGATGTTGATGTAGTCGCCCTCGCGGTAGGCCATGTGCCCGTAGTCGCAGTAGAAGTCGCCCTCGCCCTTGTGGAAGAACAGGATCATGTCGCCGTCGCCGTTCCGGGCGAGGTCGGGCATCGAACTCCCGAACTTCCAGAAGTGCACCTGCGTCTGGGCGTTGTGCATGAAGCGCTGCGCGTTCCACGGGCAGGGCGGGCTGTCGCCGAGCTTGTTGAGGTCGAGCAGCGTGAGTTCGAGCGGCCCTTCCCACTTCGTCCACCCGGTCGGCTTGTGCCGGTGCAGGATGTGGCTCGCCGGACCGAAGAACCCGTTGCGCCCGTGCTCGCGCTCGTACAGGCCGCTCGGGATGTCGCAGTGCGCCTGGCGGGTGTGCACGCCTTCGCGCAGCGGGAAGGAGATGTACTTCTTCATGCGTCCTCCGGAAGATGGTGTCGCGCGGCGTCAAGCGTAACGCACGCGATGCCGGGCGGCCAGCGGTCGCCGTGGCGGCTCGCTCCGCGGCCCGCGCCGGATGCGGCCGCGGCGGCGCGGCCACCGGCCCTCGAGCCGGCACCCATGCTCGCCGGGGATCGCGCGCCCCGGTCCGGGCAGCCGCTCGTCCAACAGGCCGATGGCGTCGACCGGCACGTGGTGCGACGCTCGTGTCATGGCTCGCAATCCCCCGAAGCGTCCTTGGCGTCGATCTTCGGTTGCGCAGGTCTCGGCGCGCGCAGCGCCGCGGCGGACCCTGCCCCGCGCCGCGCGAGGCGATGAACCTGCGGGCTCCGACGCGCGGGCGATCGTCGCTTCGATGCTCATCGAGCCGCTGCAGACGACACTCGTCCTCGGCGCGCGGGGCGCGCTCCCGATTCCGCGCGCGATGCGCGCCGCGCTCGGTCTCGAGCCCGGCGGGAGCCTGATCGCGCAACTGACACCCGATGGCGTGCTGCTGCGTCCCGCGATCACCTTCCCGATGAACGAGGCGAGCGTGCGGCAGGTGCGAGCGGAACCCGCGCCCGACGACCTCCTCGAACGACGTGCCGAAAGGAGGAGGCGCTTCGGGCGGGGGGGATCGCCGACTCCGTCGGCCTGAAGGCCGACCCACCGCAACCCCAGCCGGTCGGGCTTCAGCCCGACACGTCGCTCCGTAGGTCGGGCTTCAGCCCG
>DAOMBL010000256.1:0-5701 GCA_035427325.1 Casimicrobiaceae bacterium | reverse complement strand
AGCCGCGCGACGATCGCCATCTGCCACGGGATGACGGCGTACGACGTGCCGCGCGCGATCTCGCGTACGGCGCGGCGCGCGAACTCGTCGGGCGTCAGCATGAAGGGCTTGGAGTGGCGGTCGAAGCGCGTCAGCGGCGTGTCGACATAGCCCGGGCCGAGGGTCACGACGCGCACGCCGTACGGCCGGCACTCGCCGCGCAGCGACTCGCAATAGGCCATCACCGCCGCCTTGCTCGAGCAGTAGGCGCCGTGGCCCGGCAGTCCGCGGACGCCGGCGACGCTGCCGATGCCCACCAGCGTGCCGCGTCGGCGCTCGCACATCGCGCGCACGAAGGGGTGGAAGGTCGCCGCCATGCCGACGTTGTTGGTCTCGTAGATGCGGCGCATCACGTCGAGGTCGTCGACCTCGGCGGTGTCGAAGCCGACGCTGATGCCGGCATTGGCGACGACGACGTCGGGCAGCCCCTGCGCCGCGATGCAGGCGCGGCCGGCGGCGACGATGGCGTCGACGTCGCGCACGTCGGCAGCGTGCACCGCGACACTCGCAGCGTCGAAGCCCTCGGCGTCGGCCCAGGCTCGCCGCGCGTCGGCGCGCCGCGCGACGAGCCCGAGCGTCGCACCGTCCTTCGCGTAGCGCTTCGCGAGCGCTTCGCCGAGGCCCGACGACGCGCCGGTCAGGAAGACCTTGGGTGGCTGCGCCATGGGATCGCCCCCTGCGGAGCGCGCGGTCGGCCGGCGCGCCGCGAAGGACCGCTGCACCTCCTCCGGGGCGCCGGCGCTCCGTCCGGAGCGCTAGGACTTCGGCCGCTCGGCCCGCGCCACCGCGACGGCGGCGTCGATCGTCGCGGGCACGTTCCCGTGGCCGCCCGCCGTGCCGGACGTGAGCTGGAACTTGCCGTCGACGATGATCGTCGGCACCGACTGGATGTTGTAGGTCTGCGCGATCTGCTTGGCGCGGCCGACCTTGCCGGCGACGCCGAACGACTTGTAGGTCTCCTCGACCTTCTTGCGGTCGAGCCCCTTCGCCGCCGCCCAGGCGAGGAACCTGTCCTCCTTCGCCAGGTTGTCGCGCGCGGGTCCGTGGATCGCGAGGAACACCTCCGGCGTGAGCCTCATGTCCTCGCCCAGCGCCTCGAGCGTGTAGTAGACCTTCGCGAGGTTCTCCCAGGGCGCGAAGAACGCGACCGGCACGCGCCGGAACTGCACGTCGGGCGGCAGCTTCCTCAACCACGCCTGCATCTGCGGCTCGAGGTCCGCGCAGTGCGGACACCCGTAGGAGAAGAACTCGATCACCTCGATCTTCTTGCCGGTCTCGACCGGATGCGGCACCTTGAAGCGAAGGAACTCCTTGCCCTCGGCCTGGGCCGAGGCCTGCCCGGCGAAGGCGAACGCTGCGGCGAACGCGACCGCGACGCGGGCGAGGGCACGAAGGCCGGGGAGCGTGAACACTTCAGTCGTCATTGCCTTCCCTTTCCAGAAGCAGGCCGGGTCCGGCGCGATCGCACGCGTCATTCCCGGATCACCGCGACGTCGAAGCCGCGACGCGCGAGTTCGTTCTTGACCCGGGTGAGTTCATCCGGGTTGTCGTAGGGTCCCAGGCGCACGCGATAGCGCACCGACTTGTCCTGGAGCGTCCCCTGCTGAACCCGCGCCTCCCAGCCCGCGAGCGCGAGGCGCGCCTTCAGGTTCTCCGCATCGGGTTCCTGCGTGAACGACCCCGCCTGCAGCCAGAGACGATCGCCGGGTTTGGCGCCCTTCGGCGCCGAAGGTTCCGTGGACGCCACCCGATCGGACGGGCGTTGTTCGGCCTTCGGTGCCTCGGTCGCCCGGGCTGCGGGCGCCTGCGGCCGCTCGGCACCCTTCGAAGACCCGAGCTTCGGCTCCTCGCCCCCGGGCAGGATGCGGTAGAAACGGAACCGGTCCTTGTCCGCGTCCCCCGACTTCTCGCCCTTCGCGTCGCGCGGTACGCCGGGCGCCTCGGGCGCCTTCGCCGGCGCGGCGTGGCGCCCGCCCATCAACATCCACGCGATGCCCGCGGCCAGCGCGAGGCCGAGCGCGAGGCCGATGAAGATGCCGAGCAGGGTGCCGCCCGCGCCCCGTCGCCTCGCGGCCGGCGCGCGCACCTTCGCCGCCGCGCCGGCTCCGCGCGTCGATCCGGCATTCCTGCCCCGGGGCGTGCGGCTCACATCTGCTCCGGCGCGCCGATGCCGAGCATCGCGAGTCCGTTCCGGAGCACCTCGCCGGTCGCGACCGCCAGCGCGAGCCGGGCGTTGCGAACCCTTTCATCGTCGACGAGGAAGCGCTCGGCGTTGTACCAGCCGTGGAACGCGCCCGCGAGGGACTTCAGGTACGCGGCGAGCCGGTGGGGCGCGAGTTCGCGCGAAGCCTCGCGCACCTCGACCGGATAGTCGGCGAGCAGATTCTGGAGCGTGCGCTCGTGGCCGCCTTCGAGCGGCGAGAGATCCGATCCGGCGAACGCCGAGACCGCCTCGTCGCGGCCGATGCCCGCCTGCCTCAGCACGGAGGCGACGCGCGCGTGCGCGTACTGCACGTAGTAGACCGGGTTCTCCTCGGACTGCGAACGCGCGAGGTCGATGTCGAAGGTGAATTCGCTGTCGGCCTTGCGCGACACGAGGAAGAACCGGACCGCGTCGCGGCCGGTCTCGTCGATCAGGTCGCGCAGCGTGACGTAGCTGCCGGCGCGCTTGCTGATCTTCACCTCCTCGCCGCCGCGCATCACGGTCACCATCTTGTGCAGCACGTAGTCGGGGTAGCCCGCCGGAATCCCCGCGCCGAGCGCCTGGAGGCCGGCGCGCACCCGCGTGATCGTGCTGTGGTGGTCCGAGCCCTGCACGTTGACGACGCGCGCGAACCCGCGTTCCCACTTGGTCACGTGGTAGGCGACGTCGGGGACGAAATAGGTGTAGCCGCCGTCCGACTTCCGCATCACGCGGTCCTTGTCGTCGCCGAAGTCGGTGGTGCGGAGCCAGGTCGCGCCCTCGCTCTCGTACACGTGGCCCGAGGCGCGCAGCCGCGCGACCGTCGCCTCGACCCGCCCGTCCGTGTAGAGCGAACTCTCGAGGTAATAGTGGTCGAAGGCCACGCCGAAGGCCTGCAGGTCGCGGTCCTGCTCCTTGCGCAGTTCCGCGACCGCGAAGCGGCGGATCGCCTCGACGTCGGACAGGTCGTGCCCGACCTCGTCGAGGTAACGCTGCGCGAGTTCGCGTATGTACTCGCCGCGGTAGCCGTCCTCGGGGAACGCGCCGGACTCGCCCAGCAGTTCCTTCGCGCGCGCGCGGACCGACACCGCGAGGTTCTCGATCTGCTGGCCCGCGTCGTTGTAGTAGAACTCGCGCGTCACGTCCGCGCCCTGGCTCTCGAGGAGCGACGCGATCGCGTCGCCGAGCGCCGCCTGCCTGCCGTGCCCGACGTGCAGCGGCCCGGTGGGGTTCGCGGAGACGAACTCGACCATGATCCGCTCGCCGGCGAGGACGCGGGTCCTCCCGTAGGCTTCCCGCTCCCGCAGGATCCGCGCGACGACCGACTGGCGGGCGGAGGGCGTGAGCCGGATGTTCACGAAACCGGGACCCGCGACGTCGAGCGACTCGGCGAGCGCGCGGACCGACGGATCGCCGGCGGCGCTGGCGCAGAACGCCTGCGCGACGTCGCGCGGCGCACGCTTCTGCGCCTTCGCTCCGGCGAGGGCGACGTTGGTCGCGTAGTCGCCGTGCGCGGCCTCGCGCGGGCGATCGAGCCTCACCTCGATGCCGGGCAGCGCCGGCATCGTGGCGCGCGCGTGTCCGGTGAGCAGGCGCTCGAGGTCGGCCCTGGGGTCGGAGGCGGGTGTCATCGGTCCTCGGGTGAGCGCGCCATTCTATCGTGCGGCGCCCCGTCCACCGCCGAAGGGCGTCACAGCGCCGCGGGGTCGACGTCCAGCGCCCAGCGCACGCGGCGCTGCGGAAGGGCCGCGAGCGCGGGCAGCCATTCGTCGAGGAACCGCGACAGCGGTGCGCGTCGTGCCGACTGGACGACGATCTGTCCGCGTTCGAATCCCGCCCGGCGCGCGAGGAGCGCGGGCACCGGCCCGTGGATCTCGACCTCGGCAGGTACGCGGTTCCGGACGGCGAGCGCCTCCCGCGCTGCGGCTGCGAGGAACGCATCGACGTCCGGACGCGCCGGGGCCTCCGCGCCGAGCAGCGCCAGGTGCGCGGAAGGCGGCAGCGCGGCGGCACGACGCTCGTCCAGGAGGCCGCGCGCGAAGCTCCCGTAGTCGTGCGCGGCGAGCGCGCGGTACACCGGATGCTGCGGAAAGGCGGTCTGCACGATCACTTCGCCGGGAAGCTCCGCGCGCCCGGCGCGCCCGGCGACCTGGAACAGCAGCGCGGCGAGGCGCTCGGTCGCCCGGAAGTCGGCGCTGTAGAGCGCGTGGTCGGCGCCGACCACGCCGACGAGCGTGAGGCGCGGGAAGTCGTGGCCCTTGGCGAGCATCTGCGTCCCGACCAGGACATCGACCGCCTCGGCAGCGACGCGCGTCCGCACGGCGTCGAACGCGCCGCGCATCCGCGTGGAGTCGCGGTCGACGCGCTCGATGCGCGCGCCGGGAAACGCGTCGGCGAGCGCGACCTCCAGGCGCTGCGTGCCCTGGCCCCGCGGCGCGAGATCGACGTTGCCGCAGGACGGGCAGGCGCGCGGGATCGCCTCGGCGTGACCGCAGTGGTGGCAACGCAGCTGCGCGGGCTGGCGGTGCACGACGAGTCGGGCGCTGCAATGCGGGCATCCCGACTCCCAGGAGCACGCGGTGCACTTGAGCGAGGGCGCATAGCCGCGGCGGTTGACGAACACCAGCGATTGCTCGCCGCGCGCCAGGCGTTGCGCGATGGCCGACACGAGCGGTCCGGCGAGTCCGTCGCGCGAGGAGCGATCCTCCGGCGGCACGAAGCGGATCGCCGGGAGACGCGCGCGGGGGTCGGCGCGCCGGGGAAGCGCGACGCGTGCGTAGCGTCCGGCGTCGACCTGCGCGAGGCTCTCGAGCGACGGCGTCGCGCTCGCGAGCACGATCGGCACCGAGCGCGCCCGGGCGCGGACGATCGCGACGTCGCGCGCGTGGTAGCGCACGCCGTCCTGCTGCTTGTACGACGCGTCGTGTTCCTCGTCGACGATCACGAGCGCGAGCCGCGGCAGCGGCGCGAAGACGGCGAGTCGCGTGCCGACCACGAGTCCGGCCTCCCCCGCCGCCGCGCTCCGCCAGTGATCGAGCCGCTCGCCGTCCGCGAGCCCGCTGTGCAGCGTCGCGATGCGCGTGCCGGGCAGCGCCGCGGCGAAGCGCGACGTGAGCTGCGGCGTCAGGTTGATCTCCGGCACGAGCAGCAGCACCTGACCGCCGCGCGCGATCGCCCGCGCCGCGGCGGCGGCGCACACGTCGGTCTTGCCGCTGCCGGTCACCCCGTCGAGCAGCGTGACCGCGAAGCGGCCGTCGTTCGCCGCGATGGCCGCCAGCGCGCGCGCCTGGTCGTCGTTCAGGTCCCGCGGCCCACCGGCGCCTTCGCGCAGCGGTTCGGCCACCCAGCCCTTCCGACGCCACGCCGCGAGCCGGCGGCGATCCGCGTTCGACAGCGTCGCGATCGCCGCACGTCCGAGCCCTCCGGGGGACGCATCGAGCATCGCGACGAGCGACGCGGCGGCCGATTCGCGCGCGACGC
>DAOMBL010000255.1:0-5717 GCA_035427325.1 Casimicrobiaceae bacterium | reverse complement strand
CGAGTTCACCGCCGCGGTGATCATCTCCTCGTTGCGCGCGAGCCTGCGGTACCAGTCGAGCGTGAACCCCACCCATTCCGCGTTGAGCCGCGAATCGTTGAACGAGTAGACGACGACGATCGCGAGCGGCAGGTACAGGAACAGGTAGGCGACGATCGCCGCGGCCCACAGCGCGACGCGGGCGCGGCGGCTACGCACGGGACGGTCCTCCGCCGCGCCGGCCGAACCACGCGGCGAGGCCCGCGAGCCCGAGCGCGGAGGCCGTCAGCACGATCGACAGCACGCTGCCGAACGGCCAGTCGCGCGTCTCGAGGAACTGCTGCTTGATCAGGTTGCCGATCAGGCTGTCGTTCGGCCCTCCGAGGATGTCGGGGATCGCGAAGATGCCGAGCGCCGGAATGAACACGAGCGCCGCGCCCGCGTAGACGCCCGGCAGCGACAGCGGGAACGTGATCCGCCAGAACCGTTGCCAGCCGTTCGCGCCCAGGTCCTGCGCCGCGTCGAGCAGCGCGCGATCGTGCTTCTCGAGATTCGCGTAGAGCGGCAGCACCATGAACGGCAGGTGGACGTAGACGAGACACACGAGCACCGCGAACGAGCTGAACAGCAGCGACACCGGCTCGGCGCCGAACGCGCCGAGGAGCGCGTTCACGCCCCGGGCGAGAGCCGCGTTGGGCCCGAGGATGATCATCCACGCGTAGATGCGGATCAGGAAGTTGCTCCAGAACGGCAGGATCACGAGCAGGAGCAGGAGATCGCGGTACTTCCTCGGGCTCTGCGCGATGAGCGTCGCGAGCGGGTAGGCGAGCACGAGGCAGGCGATCGTCGTGACGAGCGCGTAGGCGACCGACTTCAGGAAGACCTCGAGGTAGACGGCGCTCTCCGCGAGCCGCGCGTAGCTCTCGAGATTGAGGTCGAGCCGCCCGTCCTCGCCGACGAGAGGCGCGAGCCCGCCGAAATCGCCCGGCGTCCGGAACGACGCCGCCAGCATGATGAGCGTGGGGATCGCGAAGAACACGAGCAGGTAGGCGAGCGGCGGACCGCTCACCGCCCACTTGCCCCAGTTCACGCGTCCGCGCGCGGCCATCGCCGGCCCGCTCACCCGGCGATGAAATGGCCGGCGTCGACCGCCCAGCTCATCTCGACCGCGTCGCCCACCTCGAAGAACTTCGCGCGCCCGCTCTGCGAGTTCGCGAGCAGCGCTTCCACCCGAGCGCCGCCGGGCGTCTCCACCTTGTAGACGGTGACATCGCCCATGTACAGGAGGTCCGCGACGCGGCCGTGGACGTGGTTGTCCGGCGTGCCTTCGGGCGCCCTTGCGACGATGCGGATCTTCTCGGGCCGCAGCGCGACCGTACCGTGCGCCGGAGCGCCGTCCCCGGGGGCCGCCGCGCGGACCACGCCGATGCCCGGCACGTCGAGCGACACCACGGCGCCCTCGCGCGCCACGACCGGGCCGGACAGCAGGTTGCACTGGCCGATGAAATCGGCGACGAACCGGGTCGCGGGCGATCCGTAGATGCGCGAGGGCTCGTCGAGTTGCTCGACGCGCCCGTGGTTCATCACGGCGATCCGGTGCGACAGGGCGAGGGCCTCGGTCTGGTCGTGCGTCACGTAGACGAACGTGATCCCGACCTCCTTCTGGAGGTTGATGAGCTCGATCTGCATCTCCTCGCGGAGCTTCGCGTCGAGCGCGGCGAGCGGCTCGTCGAGCAGGAGCACGCGCGGATGGGTCACCAGTGCACGCGCGATCGCGACGCGCTGGCGCTGGCCTCCGGAGAGTTCGTGCGGCATCCGCTTGCCGAAGCCGGTGAGGCGCACGTCGTCCAGCGCCTTCGCGACCTTGCCGGGGATCTCGGCCGGCCGCGTTCGCGCCATCTGAAGCGGGAAGGCGATGTTGCCCTCGACGGTCATGTGCGGGAAGAGCGCGTAGCTCTGGAAGACCGTCCGGACCGGACGCCGTTCTGGAGGGTCGTCGGCCAGGTCCTTCCCGTCCAGCCGGATCGCCCCCTCGTCCGGGAGATCGAATCCGGCAATCATGCGCAGGAGCGTGGTCTTGCCGCAGCCCGACGGCCCGAGGAGCGTGAAGAACTCGCCGGCCTCGATCGCCAGGCTGACCCGGTCGACGGCCGTGAACTCGCCGAAGCGGCGCGTGACCCCCTGGATGTCGAGCAGCGCCACGGGCGCGAACCTCCGGACCGGCTGGGACGAACGGTGCGCGGATTGTAAGGCATGGCGCAGTGCATCATCGGCGCGCGAGCGCCCGGGTCCGGGCCGTCGGTCGGGACGACGCCGAGGCACGCCGTTTGCATGGGGCGGGCGTCTGCCGATCGTGGCTGCGCGGCGAGTGACTGTCCATTCGGCTGAAACCGGGGACAAGGGCCCCTGTGATACCTTGGAGTCCGTCGGCCTGAAGGCCGACCCACGAGAATGCTGTCGGCCCGAAGGCCGACCCACATGAGCCGTCGGCCTGAAGGCCGACCCACCAGGATGTCGACGAACAAGCCCTCCGGGTCCCTTCTCGAGACGCTCCGCGCCCAGTCGGATGCCGTCCGGGGGCAGGGCGAGGCCGCCCGACGCCCGCTCGAAGAGTCGATCCGCGAGATCGACCGCCGCCTGTGGCGCGCGTTCAAGTGGCTGGACGAGGCCACCGCGCACCTCGGGGTGATCAAGCCGGTCGTGGCGCACGAGTTCCGGGTCGACGACATCGTCACGATCGCCTCGCCGAAGTTCGACAGCGGCTTCCTGTCGTTTCGCCGCAAGGCCCTCGGGGTCTCGGAAGTCATCGAGCACATCGAGTTCTTCTACAAGCTCACCGGCGAGAAGCCGATCGTGCTCAAGGTCGCGCCGGCCCTGGTGGCCGCGACCGAGAGCCGCCTGAACGCCTGCCAGCTCCGCTTCAAGTTCCGGACCGAGATCGACGCGCAGCGGCAGGGTGTGTTCACCGTCGAACCGATGGTCGTGGCGATGGTGCGGTTCGTGCCCGATTACCGCCGGCAGACCGTCGACGTCACGATGCGCAACGTCGACCGGTTCGAAGCGGTGACGCTCGAGTTTCCGGCCGGCGCCCTCGAGGAGCCCGCGCTCGAGGACCTGGTCCGCCTCATCATGGGCGAGGCGAACACGTTCCTGCGTCGCGCGCCGCTCGCGGGCATCGGCGCCGCGCGGCGCACACCCGACGTCGCGGGGCAGGACGTCTACCGGATCGAGAAGACCGTCCGTCCGCGGTGACGTCCGCGCGTCCCGCGCGGACGTCGCACGAAGCGACGCGGAACGCCTGCCGCGTCAGCCCCGCCGGACGAAGAGTTCGACCACCACCAGCACGAGGAGCGCCGCGAGGATCGCGAGCCAGCGGTTGCGCGCGCGCTGGGCCTCCCCGAGCGCCCGGACGGCCTCGTCGGAGGCCGCGGGCGGCTCGAGCAGCCTCCGGTGGATGAGGCGCGGGAGTTCCGGCAGCGTGGCGATCAGGTAGGGGGCTTCGGTCTCGAGCCGCCTTGCGAGCGCGCGCGGTCCGATCTGGTCCTCCATCCAGCGCTCGAGGAACGGCATCGCGGTCGTCCACAGGTCGAGGCCGGGGTCGAGCTGGCGGCCGAGACCCTCGACGTTGAGGAGCGTCTTCTGCAGCAGCGTGAGCTGGGGCTGGATCTCGACGTTGAACCGTCGCGATGCGCGGAAGAGCTGCAGCAGCACCTTGCCGAGCGAGATCTCGGAGAGCGGGCGGTCGAAGATCGGTTCGCACACCACGCGGATCTCCGCCTCGAGTTCGTCGACGCGCGTCCCCGGAGGCACCCAGCCGGACTCGACGTGCGCGGTGGCGACGCGGTGGTAGTCGCGCCGGAAGAACGCGAGGAAGTTGACCGCGAGGTAGCGCTTGTCGGTCTCGGAGAGCGTGCCGACGATCCCGAAGTCGAGCGCGACGTACTTGCCGTGGTTCGCGGCGTCGGTCGCCACGAAGATGTTGCCGGGGTGCATGTCCGCGTGGAAGAAGCCGTCGCGGAACACCTGGGTGAAGAAGATCTCGACGCCCGCGCGCGAGAGCCGCTTCAGGTCGATGTTCGCGTGCTTCAGCTCATCGATCCGCCCGATCGGGATGCCCGACATGCGCTCCATCACCAGCACTTCCGGCTCCGTGTAGTCCCAGTGGATCTCCGGGATCAGCAGCAGCGGCGAGTGCCGGAAGTTGCGACGCAGCAGCGAGCCGTTCGCGGCCTCGCGCGTGAGGTCGAGTTCGTCGCGGATCGTCTTCTCGAATTCGGCGACGACCTCTCGCGGCTTCAGGCGCTTGCCGTCCGACCACAGGCGCTCGACCAGGAGCGCGCCCGCGTGCATCAGCGCGAGGTCCTTTTCGATGACACCGCGGATCTCGGGGCGCAGCACCTTGACCGCGACCGGCGTCGGCGCGCCCCCGTCCTTCGCCGGCAGTTCCGCGAAGTGCACCTGCGCGACCGACGCGCTCGCGACCGGCTCGCGCGCGAACGTCGCGAACACGCTGTCCACCGATCGCCCGTACACGCGCTCGAGCGTCGCGACCACCTGCTCGCTCGGGAACGGCGGCACGCGATCCTGGAGCTTCGCGAGTTCCTCGGCGATGTCGGGCGGCAGGATGTCGCGGCGCGTGGAAAGCACCTGCCCGAACTTCACGAAGATCGGGCCGAGATCGACGAGCGCCGCGCGCAGGCGTTCCGCGCGCGGCCGGGAGAGATCGCGCCAGAACAGCACGCCGTTGACGAACGGGCGCAGGCCGCGTACGCGCTCGTGCCCGAGCAGGAATTCGTCGAGGCCGTGCTTCAGCGCGACCTGGGCGATGCGGACGAGGCGCAGGATGCGCAGCATCCTGCGATTCTAAGGGACGCCCCCAGGCGAACCGTCCGCGGTGGTCGGACGTCGGGCAGACGGGGGTTGCCTCGGGCTGAAGCCCGACCCGCAGGGATGATGCGATAGCCCGTCGGGCTGAAGCCCGACCCACAGCGGAGAGGCTGTGGGTCGGCCTTCAGGCCGACATCAGGGATCAGGGATCAGGGATCAGGGATCAGGGATCAGGGATCAGAGGACAGTCGCGCCGGCGATTCCCGGGGCGGCGCATCGAGCGCCGGGAAGCGTCTCATGTGGGTCGGCCTTCAGGCCGACGGGGATTCCCGCACCGGAGCCGTGGGTCGGCCTTCAGGCCGACGGGGATTCCCGCACCGGAGCCGTGGGTCGGCCTTCAGGCCGACGGGGATTGCCGCATCGGAGCGAAAGGCGTCGGGCTGAAACCCGTCCCACAATCAAAGCACGAATCGCGGCCGGCGTTTGCGCCGGGTGCGAGCCCGGCTTCCGATGCGCCGGGAGCGTGCCCGCGGTTTCGCCGGTCGCGCGGCCATCACTGCGGCACCGGGAAGACGACGACCGGGCCGCGCGCGACCTGTCCGGGCGGGACGTTCGCGGGGGCCGGATCGCCCGCGGGACCGAGCGAGCGGACATAGCGGTAGATCGCGCGCAGGTCGTCGTCGCTCATCGCCCGAAGGGAGGGGGTAGGCATCGGAGGCAGGAACTCGCGCTTTCGGGCCATCGCGAGCCACGACGTCTCGCCGAGCGACGCGAAGGTTCGGCGCAGGTTCGGCGCGTAGGTCGTGCCCCAGGGGCCCTGCCAGCCCAGCGGGTCGCCGGTCAGCCATGCCTGCTCCGGCGTCGTGCCGCCGTTCATCGCGAAACCGGGCGTGTGGCAGTCGTTGCAGCCC
>DAOMBL010000254.1:0-5756 GCA_035427325.1 Casimicrobiaceae bacterium | reverse complement strand
CCACGACGCCCACCTGAGGCGGCTGCGCCAGGCCTGCGCCGAGCGTGCCTCGGCGATCGGTGCGGCGCTCGCGCGCCACCTCCCGGAAGTCCTGGTGTCGACCGCCTCCGGCGCGTCGTCGCGCTGGCTGCGGTTCCCCGACGACGTCGACACGCGCGCGCTCGCGGCCGCCGCCGAGCGCGCGGGCGTGCTGATCGAGCCGGGCGATGTCTTCTTCGCCGGCGATCGCCCGCCGCGGCACTACGCGCGCCTCGGGTTCGCGTCGATCGCGACCGAACGGATCGCTCCCGGCATCGCGGCACTTGCTTCGGTGCACGCCGAACTTCGAACCGCCGGTGCGCGCATCCGTTGACGCGCGACCGGTCCATGCGACCTGCCAGGAGTCCACGCGATGCCCCGCACCCGGACCGTCATCATGGCGCTCGCCGCCGCGCTCGCCGCCGGCGCCGCACGCGCGGACGTGAAGAGCGCGGGACCCGACCACATCCAGATCCTGTTCACCGAGCGCATCGCCGCCACACCCGGTGCGGTGTACGCGGCGATCGGCCAGGTCGAGCGCTGGTGGTCCAACGAGCACACGTATTCGGGCGACGCGTCGAACCTCTCGCTCGCGATGCAGTCCGGCGGTTGTTTCTGCGAGCGGTGGGCGGGGGGTGCGGTGGAGCACGGGCGCGTGGTCCTGCTGCTGCGCGACCAGATGGTGCGGCTGGAGGCGCCGCTCGGTCCGGTGCAGGCGCTCGGCGTGGCCGCCACGCTCACCTTCCTCGTGAAGGCGGAGGACGGCGGGTCGACGCTCTCGGTCGGCTATCGCGTCAACGGATCGTCCGCGAGCGGGCTCGACAAGCTCGCCCCCGCAGTCGACGGCGTGCTCGGCGTGCAGGTCCAGCGGTTGAAGCGGCTCGTCGAGACCGGCAAGGCGGCCGCCTGACGCGCTGACCCCATCGGGGGGCGGTTGCTGGCCCTGTCGTGCCGCCGGTCGCGGCGCTAACGTCGCGCAGCGGTCCCGGTGCGACCCGCGGGAGAGACGGCATGCTGATCGGCGTTCCGAAGGAAGTGAAGGTGCTGGAGCACCGGGTGGGGCTCACGCCCGCGTCGGTGCGCGAGGTGGTGCTCCACGGCCACCAGGCGATCGTCGAACGCGGGGCGGGAGCCGGCATCGGGGCAACGGACGACGACTATGCGCGCGCCGGGGCGAGCCTCGCGGACGGCGCGGACGAGGTGTACGCGCGCGCCGGGCTGGTCGTGAAGGTGAAGGAGCCGCAGCCCCCGGAGATCGCGATGCTGCGGCCGGGGCAGGCGCTCTTCACCTACCTGCACCTCGCGCCCGACCCGGAACAGACGGCAGGACTCATCGCGAGCGGCGCGATCGCGATCGCGTACGAGACGGTGACGTCGCCCTCGGGCGGACTTCCGCTGCTCGCGCCGATGTCGGAGGTCGCCGGACGCATGGCGGTCCAGGCCGGTGCGCACCATCTCGAGAAGGCGCCGGGCGGCAAGGGCGTGCTGCTCGGAGGCGTCCCCGGCGTCGAGGCGGCACGCGTCGTGGTGCTGGGCGGGGGCGTGGTCGGCACGCACGCGATCGCGGTCGCGCTCGGCGTGGGCGCGGAGGTCAGCGTGATCGACCGCAGCGTCGATGTCCTGCGGCGGCTCGCGGCGCAGTTCGGGCCGGCGCTTCGCACCGTGTACTCGACGCGCGACGCGATCGAAGCGCAGGTCGCCTCGGCCGACCTCGTCATCGGCGGCGTGCTGATTCCTGGCGCGCAGGCGCCGAAGCTCGTCACCCGCGCGATGATCGGCCGGATGGAACGCGGCTCGGTCGTCGTCGACGTCGCGATCGACCAGGGCGGCTGCTTCGAGACCTCGCGTCCGACGACGCACGCCGATCCGGTCTACGAGACCGACGGCGTGATCCACTACTGCGTCGCGAACATGCCCGGAGGCGTCCCGCGCACGTCGACGCACGCGCTGAACCACGCGACGCTGCCGTTCGTGCTCGCGCTCGCGGGCAAGGGCTGGAAGCGTGCGCTCGCCGAAGACCCGCACCTCGCGAACGGCCTCAACGTCGCGGCCGGCCAGGTGACCTGCCGGCCGGTGGCGGAAGCCCAGCGGCACCCGTACGTCGAGGCGTCCCGGCTCGTCGCCTGAAATCCGCGCGGGCTGCGTCAGGAGCGCGCCACCGCGAACGCGCGTCCGTGCACCGGCGCCGCGATCAGTCGCGCAGCACGGCGGGCAGCCACAGCGCGAGCTGCGGGAAGGCGATGACGAGCCCGAGCCCGAAGACCTGCAGCACCATGAACTGGATCATGCCCTTGTAGATGTCGCCGAGTTCCCAGTCCGGGACCACGCCCTTCAGGAAGTAGGCGGAGAGCGCGACCGGCGGCGACAGCCACGCGGTCTGCAGGCAGACGGCGACCAGCGTGCAGAACCAGACGATGTCGATGCCCAGCTTCTGCACGAGCGGCAGCAGGATCGGCACGACGATCAGCACGATCGGCACCCATTCGAGCGGCCAGCCGAGCACGAAGATGATGCCGAGGATGACGAGCAGCATCAGCGTCGGCGGCAGGTCGAGGCCGAGCAGCGACTCGGCGATGAGCGAAGCGCTGCCCATCCGCGAGAACACGGCGCCGAAGTAGTTCGACGCGGCGACGAGCAGCAGGATCATGCAGCTCGTCAGCAGCGTCGAATAGACGGCCGAGCGGAAGCCCGCCCAGGACAGGCGGCGGTAGGCGAGCGTCAGCAGCAGCACGGCGAACGCGCCGACGGCGCCGGCGTCGGTCGGTGTCGCGATGCCGGCCAGGATCACGCCGAGCGTCGCGAAGATGACGATCACGACCGGCGCGATGCCGAACACCAGCTCGCGCACGACTTCGCCGATCGATTCGGCGCGCTCCTCGGGCGGCAGCGCGGGACCGAGCGCGGGATCGAGGTAGCTGCGCACCAGCGTGTAGGCGATGTAGAGGAGCGACAGCAGCAGGCCCGGGATCACCGCCGCGGCGAAGAGATCGGTCGCGGGGACGCCCACCACCGGCCCCATCACGATCAGCATCACCGACGGCGGGATCAGGATGCCGAGCGTGCCGCCGGCGGTGATCGCGCCCGCCGACATCCGGACGTCGTACCCGCTGCGCTTCATCGCGGGCGCCGCCATCACGCCGAGCAGCGTCACCGACGAACCCACGATGCCCGTCGCGGCGGCGAAGATCGTCGCCGTGAGGAGCACCGCGAGGTAGAGCGATCCGCGCACCGACGCCAGCGCGAGCTGGATGCCGCGGAACAGCCGCTCCATCAGCCCGGACTGTTCGAGCAGGTAGCCCATGAACAGGAAGAAGGGCACGGAGGCGAGCGTCGGGTCGCGCATCACGCCGAAGAACTGCAGCGTCATCAGGTGCAGCGCGAGCGGGCCGAGCGCGAGCCAGCCGCCGATCGCGCCCACCGCGATCAGCGTGAACGCGATCGGGAATCCGATGAAGATCGCGGCGAACAGCACCGCGAGGAGCAGCAGGCCCAGCCATTCGGTGCTCACAGGACCACGCTCCCGTCGGCGTCGGTCGGGGCGGCGTCGGCGGGCGCCGCGCCGTCGTCGGCTCCGAACGCGCGGGGCCACAGGCGGATGCACTCGGCGATGCCCTGGAGCAGCAGCAGGGCGGCGGAGAGCGGCATCGTGAACTTGAACGGCCAGACGATCGGCAGCCACGGGCTCGTGACGATGCGCTCGTTCTGCTGGAACGACTTCCAGAAATAGGCCCAGGTGAGGTCGGCGAACACCGCGATCGCGGGGAAGAACAGCAGGGCGTAGCACGCGAGGTCGACGCGCGCCTGCGTGCGCTTCGACCACTTCGAGTAGTAGACGTCGGTCCGGATGTGGCCGCCGCGCTGCAGCGTCCACGCCGAGCCGACCATGAAGAACGTCCCGTAGAGCATGAAGGTCATGTCGTAGGCCCAGACCGTCGGCGCGTCGAAGAAGTAGCGCGCGACGACCTCCCAGACGAGCGAGAGCACCATGGGAAGGATCAGCCAGGCGATCGCCTTGCCGGCGAATCGCGTGAGCGCGTCGATCGCGCCGGCGAGGCGCGCGGCCCCGTTCTTGTCGGAGGTCATTCGGGCTCCAGGGGAAGCGGGCGGGTGAGCCTCACCCGCCCGCGTGCGTCATGTCGCGCGTCCCGCCGGGGCGCGCGGGCCGGCGGCCGTTCGGGCGTGTGCGCGAACGGCCGCGGCCGGGTCACTTCGGCGGGCTGGCAAGCGCCGCGTGCCCGAGGTTCGCGTACAGGTCGAGGATCTTGGTCCAGTAGGGCACCACGACCTTGGCGAACGCCCGCTGCGAGTCGAGCGTCTCCTTGAAGAACGCGTCCTTCGCCGCGTAGCGATCGAGCACGACCGTGGTCGCTCGGACGAACTCCGGGAAGAAGTCCTTCGGCGTGTCGTGGATGTTGACCTTGAACTCGTCGCGCAGCCGCTGGATCGCGCGGGCGTTCTTGTACACGTTGAACGTGTAGATCTCGGTCATCGCCGCCTTCTCGGCCTACCGGATGATCTCCTGCAGGTCCGGCGAGAGCCTTTTCCACGCGGCCTTGTTGAGGATGAGCTCGCCGATGTCGGTGGACTGGTGGAGCCCCTGCAGGTAGTAGTGCTTCCAGATCGTCTGCAGGCCGAGGTTCAGGTCGTCGGCGGGGCCGATCCACTCGGCCGCGTCGATCACGCCGCGCTGCGCGCCGGGCACGATCTCGCCGCCCGGCATCGCGACCGCCGCGACGCCCATCTCCTTGAAGATCTCGCCGGTGATGCCCGGCGGCGAGCGGTACTTCATCTTCTTGAAGTCGGCGGTCGACGCGATCGGCGTCTTGAACCAGCCGAGCGGATCCGGACCCATCGGCTGGATGAAGATCGGCTCGACGTTCACCTTCAGCACGTCGCGGTAGAGCTTGCGGTAGAGGTCGTAGCCGCCGCCCTCGAAGATCCAGGCGACGTGCGACATCTGGTCGAGCCCCACGCCTGCGCCCGCCATCGGGTTGCTGAAGAGCCCCGCGGCCGGATGCTTGCCCGACCAGTAGTGCGTCCACGCGTAGCCGCCCTCGACGATGCCCTTGTCGACGGCGTCGAGGATCTCGAACGCGGGCACGATCGCGCCGTCGGGCAGCATCTCGAACTTCACGCGTCCTCCCGACATCTTGTCGACGCGCTCGCCGAAACGCTTCAGCAGATCGAAGTAGATGCTCGCGGACGGTACCGCCGTCTGGATGCGGAATTTCGCCGGCTGCTGGGCGGTCTGCGCCTGGACCGATCCGCTCGCCAGCGCCAGGGTTGCGGCCGCGATCGCGGCGCGCGCCAACCGATTGAACGTCATGATTCCTCCTCGTCAGTGCCGCGCGGGCGGCGTCGGGCGCCGATCGTCAAGTCGCGTGTTCGCGCCGGAGGGCAATGTAGACAGTCGCGACGCGGTTGGCAATACTTTCTCGCATATCGGGCAAGTTGGATTCATTTTTCGATAAGAGACATTCTCCAGTGGAGTCCGGATGACGGCATTCGACTACGTGATCGTGGGCGGAGGAACCGCGGGATGCGTGCTCGCGAACCGGCTTTCGGCGGACGGGACGCGCAGCGTCCTGCTGCTGGAGGCGGGTCCCGAAGACCGCTACCTGTGGATCCACATTCCGATCGGCTACGGCAAGACGATGTTCCACCCGGTCTACAACTGGGGGTTCAAGACCGATCCCGACCCGGGCATGGATGGACGCGAGATCTACTGGCCCCGCGGC
>DAOMBL010000253.1:0-5758 GCA_035427325.1 Casimicrobiaceae bacterium | reverse complement strand
CTCCTTCTCCTGGAGGTAGGCCGCATCGCGCAGCATGACCGGGAGCAGATCGGCGGTCGCGCGCGTGGTGAACAGCGGGCGGCCGAAACCGGCCGCCGCGAGCTGGGGGAAGCGCCCGCAGTGATCGAGGTGCGCGTGGGTCGCCACCGCGAAGTCGAGCCGCGCCGGCGCGAACGCGAACCGCGCCCGGTTCTTTGCGTCAGCCTCGCGGCCGCCCTGGAACAGGCCGCAGTCGACCAGGAAGCGGCAGGCCTCGGTCTCGACCAGGAAGGCGGAGCCGGTGACCTCTGCGGCGGCGCCGAGGAAAGTGAGTCGCAAGCGGGCGCTCCGTGAGGGCGAGGGCGAATTCTACGGTGCCGCGCGCGGGCGGGAGACGCGCGCAAACTCACCACCGGCGCGGCGCGATGCGGGGCGGCGGAGGGCGCGCGCAGCGGTGCGGGCGCGCGGCCCGGACGATGCCGCTTGCGCGGAGTCCGGCGCTCAGGCCGCGGCCTTCCCCTTGGGCGCTTCGCGCAGCTCCCGCCGCAGGACCTTGCCGACCGGCGTCTTCGGCAGCTCGGCGCGGAACTCCACGTGCCGCGGCAGCTTGTAGCCGGTCAGCTGCGCACGGCAGTGCCGCAGGATCTCCTCGGCGGTGAGCGCCGGGTCCTTCCGGACGACGACCACTTTCACCGCCTCGCCGGACTTGTCGTCCGGCACGCCGACCGCCGCGCATTCGAGCACGCCGGGGTGCATCACCACCACGCCCTCGATCTCGTTCGGATACACGTTGAACCCCGACACGAGGATCATGTCCTTCTTGCGATCGACGATGCGGATGAAGCCGCGCTCGTCCATGACGCCGATGTCGCCGGTCATGAAGTAGCCGTCCGGCGTCATCACCTTGGCGGTCTCGTCGGGCCGGTTCCAGTAGCCGGCCATCACCTGCGGGCCCTTGACGCAGATCTCGCCGGGCGAACCGAGCGGCACATCCTTGCCCGCGTCGTCGCGCAGCACGATCGACGTCGACGGGATCGGCAGGCCGATCGAGCCGTTGTACGCGGCGAGGTCGAGCGGATTGATCGTCGCCGCGGGCGAGGTCTCGGTGAGGCCGTAGGCCTCGATCAGCGGAACGCCGGTGACCTCCTTCCAGCGCTGCGCGACCGCCTCCTGCACGGCCATGCCCCCGCCCAGCACGAGGCGCAGCGACCTGAACGAGAGCCGCGCGAACTTCGCGTTGTTGAGGAGCGCGTTGAACAGCGTGTTGACGCCGGTGAACGCGGTGAACGGCACCTTGCGCAGCGTCTTCACGAAACCCGGGATGTCGCGCGGATTGGGGATCAGCAGGTTCTCGGCGCCCAGCGTCATGAACACCAGGCAGTTCGCGGTGAGCGAGAAGATGTGGTAGAGCGGGAGCGGCGTGACGATGATCTCGCGCTGATTCGCGTCGAGCACCGGAGAGACCCAGGCGCGCGCCTGCAGCAGGTTCGCGATGATGTTGCGGTGGAGCAGCATCGCGCCCTTCGCGACACCGGTGGTGCCCCCCGTGTACTGCAGGAACGCGATGTCGTCGTGCCCGATCGCGACGCGCTGCAGCGTGCGCCGGCGGCCCTCCGACAGCACGTCCGACAGGTGGACCGTGTGGGCGATCGACCAGGGCTTCACCATCTTCTTCACGCGCCGCACGACGAAGTTGACGAGCACGCCCTTCACCCCGAGGAGCTCGCCCATCGACGTGACGATCACGTGCTTCACCTTCGTCTTCTTCACGACCTCCGCGAGCGTGTGCGCGAAGTTCTCGAGCACCACGATCACCTCGGCGCCCGAGTCGACGAGCTGGTGCTCGAGTTCGCGCGCCGTGTAGAGCGGATTGACGTTGACGACGGTCGCGCCCGCGCGGATCGTCCCGAACAGGCAGACCGGGTACTGCAGGATGTTGGGCATCATCAGCGCGACGCGCGTGCCCTTGCCGCCGCCGATGCCCTGCAGCCACGCGCCGAACGCCGCCGACAGCGTGTCGAGTTCGGCGAAGCTCAGCGACCTTCCCATGCAGGTGAAGCTCGGCCGCGACGAATAGCGGGCGACGCTCTCGTCGAAGACGTCGCGCAGCGACGCGTACTCGCCGACGTCGATCTCCGCCGGCACGCCGGGCGGATAGTGCTTGAGCCAGATCTTGTCCACGCGTCCCCTCCCGGTACGTCGCCCCGGTCGGGCGCCGGGGTCGCCACGTTCGTCACGCGCGCACGGGCGGATCTCCGCCGCGGCGCGATGCTGGGCCGATCCTACACCGGAAATGCGATCCGACCGGGGACTACCCCAGTGTCCCGTTTCGATCGGGTTCGTCGGGCCGACGGCCGGCGTAGTGCAGCGGCCCACCCCGGAACGGCGCGAACCCGGTGCCGAAGATCGCTCCGGCATCCACCAGGTCCGCGTCGGCCACGATGCCGTCGGAGAGCGCCGCGCGCGCCGCGGCGACGTACGGCCCGACGAGACGGTCCGCGAGTCCGGCGGGAATGGCGCCGGCAGCGCCTTTCACCGGCTTGGCCCCCTCCCAGCGGTAGAAGCCCTGCCCGGTCTTCTTGCCGAGTTCGCCGGCGTCGACGTGCTTCATGAGTTCGCGCGGGGGCGCGGCGTCGCCGCCGAGGAGCTTGCCGACCGCGACGCAGATGTCGAGCCCCACGGTGTCCGCGAGTTCGATCGGTCCCATCGGCATGCCGAAGGCGAGCGCCGCCTCGTCGACGGTCTCGCGCGCGATGCCATCGTCGACCGCGCGCATCGCGGCCATCAGGTAGGGCGCGAGCACGCGGTTCACGAGGAATCCGGGTGCGCTCTTCACCGGCAGCGGCAGCTTGTCGATCCTGCGCACGAACGCGGCGGCGGGCGCGACCAGCGCGGGACGGGTCGTCGCGCCGACGACGATCTCGACCAGCATCATGCTCTTCACCGGATTGAAGAAGTGCAGCCCGATGAGGCGCGACGGGTCGGCGAGCGCCGAGGCGATGGACTCCAGCGGGATCGACGAGGTGTTGGTCGCGAGGATCGCGCCGGGCTTCGCCTTCTTCTCGAGCGCGGCGAACACCGCGCGCTTCGCGTCGACGTTCTCGAAGATCGCCTCGACGATCACGTCCGCGCGCGCCGCGCCCTCGCCGGCGACGTCGGGAATGAGCCGGTCCATCGCGTCGCGCACGCGTCTCGCGTCCTTCAGACGCTCGCCGCAGAGCTTCGCGGCACGCGCGATCGCCGGCGCGATCCGCTCGGGACTCTGGTCCTGCAGCGTCACGGTGAGCCCGCGCAGCGCGCACCACGCCGCGATGTCGCCCCCCATCGTGCCGGCCCCGACGACGTGGACATGCGCGGCGCCCGCGTCGGCCTCCTTGCCGATCGACTTGAGCCGCTCCTGGAGCCTGAACACGCGCACCAGGTTCTGCGCGGTCGGCGAGCGGAACAGCGTGACGAGGCTCGCGGGATCGCCGGCGGGCGGCGCGAGCGCGTTTCCGTCGTGGCGCGCGAAGAGGTCGAGGATCGCGTAGGGCGCCGGATAGTGTTCGCGCCGGGCGCGCTTCGCGACCTCCTTCGCCGCCTTGGCCGCGATCAGCCTCCGCGCGATCGGATTCAGCGTCAGGCCGAGCGCGAACGGCAGCTTGCGCGGCGGCGGCAGCGCCGCGAGCATCCCCCGCGCGGTGTTCTCCATGATGCGCGGCGGCACCGCCTCGTCGACCAGGCCGAGCTTCTTCGCGCGGCGCGCGTCGACCGCCTTGCCGGTCAACATCAGGTCCAGCGCCGCCGGAGCGCCGACGACGCGCGGCAGCCGCGTGATGCCGCCCCAGCCCGGCACGATGCCGAGCAGGACCTCGGGCAGCCCCATGCGCGTGCCCGGCTCGTCGACCGCGACGCGGTAGCGGCAGGCGAGCGCGAGTTCGAGTCCGCCGCCGAGACAGAAGCCGCGGACGAGCGCGAGCGTCGGATAGGGAACCGCGGCCAGGCGCTCGAACGCGTCGTAGCCGCGCTTCACCAGCGCCGTCGCGCCCTCCTCGGTCGTGATGGCGCCGAACTCGTCGATGTCCGCGCCCGCGATGAATCCGCTCGCCTTGCCGGAACGGATCAGGAGGGCGCGCGGCCTCGCGCGGTCGAGTTCGTCGAGCGCGCGGTTGAATTCCGCCAACGCCTCGGCCGACAGCGAGTTGGCGCTCGCCCCCGCCTTGTCGAACACGAGCACCGCGAGACCGTCGGACTCGCGCGTGAGCTTCCAGTGCCGAAGCTCCGGCTTCGCGACGGGGGCGCGCACCATCGTCGCCTCGAGGTCGATCGCCTGGTCCATCGTCACACCCTTTCCACCAGCATCGCGCCGCCCAGCCCCCCGCCGATGCAGATCGCGGCCATGCCGCGCCTGCCTCCGGTCCGTTCGAGCGTCTCGAGCACGTGCAGCGTGATGCGCGCGCCCGAGGCGCCGACCGGATGGCCGAGCGCGATCGCGCCGCCGTCGGGATTGAGCTTCGCGCGGTCGAGCGCACCCATCGGTCCGGGCAGGCCCAGTTCGGTGCGGCAGTAGTCGGCGTCTTCCCAGGCCGCGAGGCACGCGAGGACCTGGGCCGCGAACGCCTCGTTGATCTCCCAGGCGTCGACGTCGTCGAGACCCAGGCCGTGGCGCACGAGGATCGGCGTCGCCGCGTGGACCGGTCCCAGGCCCATCTGCGCGGGATCGAGCCCCGCCCACTGCGAATCGACGATGCGTCCGCGCGGCACCAGCTTGTGTTCGTCGACCGCGCGAGCGGAGGCGATCACCAGCCACGCGCCCCCGTCGGTGACCTGCGAGCTGTTGCCGGCCGTCACGTTGCCGTACTTGCGGTCGAAGAACGGCCTCAACTTCGCGAGGTTCTCCGGCGTCGAATCCTCGCGCACGCCGTCGTCGGCGGCGTAGACCTTGCCGCTCCGGTCGTAGAGCGGCACCAGTTCGCGCGCGAAGTGCCCGGCCTTCTGCGCCGCCAGCACGCGCCGGTGGCTCTCGGCCGAGTACGCGTCCATCGCCTCGCGCGTGATGCCGCAGCGGTACGCCAGGTTCTCGGCGGTCTGCCCCATCAGCAGCCCGACCACCGGGTCGGTGAGTCCCTTCATGAGGCCGATCACCGGCGCGAGGAACTGCGGCCGGAACTTCGCGAGCAGCGCCGCCCGCTCGCCCATCGTCTTCGCCGCGTACCAGGACGCGAGCCACAGCACCATCGCGTCGTTGAGCAGGAGCGGCGCGCGCGACAGCGCGTCGACGCCGCCCGCGAGGACCAGGTTCGATCGCCCGGACCGGATCTGCGCGATCGCCGAGTCGATCGCCTGCATGCCGGACGCGCAGTTGCGCATCACGGTCCAGCCGGGAACCTTCTTGCCGCACCCCATCCGCAGCGCGGCGACGCGGCCGATGTTGACCTCGTCGGGCGAGGGCGCCGCGCAGCCGAGGATGGCCTCGTCGAGGGCGTCCGGCGCGAAGCGCTGGCGCAGGAGCAGGGCGCGGCCCGCGTCGGTCGCGAGATCGGACGCGGCGAACGGTCCCGGACGGTTGCGCGCCTTGAGGAACGGCGTGCGCGCGCCGTCGACGATGTAGATCGGATCGGACGACATGTCAGGATCTCTCGGCCTGCGGCACGCGCCGCGGCGCGACAGCCTCGGACACGGCCGCGGATTCACCGGGCGCGGTCACGCGCAGCAGGCTCGTGCCGAGGTCGGGCGCGAAGTCGTCGACGCGGACGACCTTCGCGACGAGCGCACGCTGCCCGCCCAGTGCGCGCCCTTC
>DAOMBL010000252.1:0-5764 GCA_035427325.1 Casimicrobiaceae bacterium | reverse complement strand
CTGCGCGGCGCGGGCACGCGCGACGAGCGCCGCGACGTCGTCGCGGACGCGCTCACCCGACGTCATCGAGTCGCGTGCGGTCATGTGGCAGCCTGCGCGCCGCGCCCGACGCCCGTCGCCCTCGCCCCGGTCGCCCTCCCGCGGCCGCGAGGTGGGACCGGGAATCGGGAGCCGGGGCGGGCGTTCATTCGGGCGTGATCTTCGCCGCGCGAATCACGTATTCCCACTTCTTCAGTTCGTCGCGGATCATCGCGTCGAAGTCCGCGGACGTCGTCCAGACCGCCTCCGCGCCCTGCGCGAAGAGCTTCTCGCGGACTTCCGGCATCGCGAGCACCTTCGCCATCGCGGCGTTGAGCTTCGCTACGACCGGTGCGGGCGTCTTCGAAGGCACGAGCACCCCGTACCACGAATCGACGACGACGTCGGGGCCGCCGTTCTCGACGATCGTCGGCACGTCGGGCGCCGAGGGCGTGCGCTTGCCGCTCGTCACCGCCAGCGCCTTCAGGCGCCCCTGCTTCACGAACTGCAGCGCGGCGGGGATCGACACGAACAGGAGCTGCACCTGGCCGCCGATCGTGTCGGTGACCGCCGGTCCGCCGCCCTTGTACGGCACGTGCGTCATCTGCGTGCCGGTCTTCAGCTTGAAGAGTTCGCCCGCGACGTGGCCGGGCGAGCCGATGCCGACCGACGCATAGTTCACCTTGCCCGGGTTCGCCTTCAGGTAGGCGACGAGTTCGGCGATGTTGGAGACCGGCAGCGACGGGTTCGCGACGACGATCTGCGGAATCAGCGTCACCAGGCTCACCGGCGTGAAGTCCTTCTCCACGTCGTACCCGAGCCTGGGGAAGAGCTTCGGGTTGATCGTGTGCGACGAGAGCGTGAGCAGGATCGTGTACCCGTCCGCGGGCGCGTGCGCGGCGACCTCGGTGCCGACGCTGCCGCCCGCACCGCCCTTGTTCTCGATGACGATCGGCTGCCCGAGTTCCGGTGCGAGCTTCTCGTTCAGGATGCGAGCGACGATGTCGGTGCCGCCGCCGGGCGGATACGGCACGATCATCCGGATCGGCTTCGAGGGCCAGTCCTGCGCGGATCCGGTCACCGCAAAGGCCGCGAGGGACGCCGCGGCGAGCGCAACGATCGACGAACGAAGTGCAACCATCACGCCTCCCTCCCGACGGACTTCACCCCGCCCTCCCGCATGCGCGAGGGACGGATCGCCTTGCAACGACGCCGGCGTGCGCCGGTCCCCGCCCCGGCCGCTCCTTCGAGCGGACCGGGGCGCGGCCCCGCGGCGCGGAATCGAACTCCGGAGCGCGGGCCCGCCCGCGATGCTACTTCGCTTCGGTCGACTTGTACTTCGCGAGGTGCCGCGTCGGCAGCGCCAGCGCATCGCGGCGGAACGGGTCGCCCAGTTCGCGCGTCACCATCATCTCCAGCACCGTCGTCCTGCCGTCGCGCTGGGCGGCCGCCGCGGCACGCAGCGCCGGGCCGACGTCGGAGAGCTTCTCGATCCGGTGCCCCTCCGCGCCCATCGCCTTCGCGACGGCGGCCCACGACGGCTGCTTGTCGAGGTTCACGCCGAGGAAGCGGTTCGCATAGAAGTCGACGTGGTTCTTCTTCTCGGCGCCCCATTGCCCGTTGTTGAACACGACCGCCGTGACCGGGATCGCCTCGCGCACACAGGTCTGCAACTCGCCGAAGCTCATGCCCCAGGCGCCGTCGCCGACGTAGGCGATCGCCGGGCGGTCCGGCGCGGCGACCTTCGCGCCGATGATCGTCGGGAACGCGTAGCCGCAGTTGCCGAAGCTCATCGCGGCGAACATCGAGCGCGGCCGGTCGAAGCGCAGGTAGCTGTTCGACACCGAGCAGATGTTGCCGATGTCGGTCGACACCATCGCGCCTTCGGGCATCGCGCGCTCGAGTTCGCGCAGCATCTGGCGGGGGTGCATGTGCGCGCTCGACTTCGCCTGCTCGAGCGACCACGCGTCCTTCTCGTGCGTCCAGCCGTCGAGTTCGGCCTCCCACGCCGCCTTCTCCGCCTTGACCTTCGCGAGGCGGTCCGCCTGGTTCGCCTGGCAGGCGAGCGCCCTGCCCTTCAGGCGGGCGGAGAGCGCGGCGGCCGCGGCTTTCGCATCGCCGCAGATCCCGACGCTGATCGGCTTCACGAGGCCGAGCATCTTCGCGTCCGCGTCGACCTGGATGATCTTCGCCTGCTTCGGCCAGTAGTCGATGCCGTGCTGCGGCAGCGTTCCGAACGGCCCGAGCCGCGTACCGAGCGCGAGCACCACGTCGGCCTGGCTGATGAGTTTCATCGCGGCCTTGCTGCCCTGGTAGCCCAGCGGGCCGCACCACAGCGCGTGCTTCGCCGGGAACGCGTCGTTGTGCAGGTACGAGACCGCGACCGGCGCCTGCAGCAGTTCGGCGAGCGCGATCGCCTCGGGCTGGCCGTTGGCCATGATCACGCCGCCGCCCGCGAGGATCACCGGGAACTTCGCGGAGGCGAGGAGCGCGGCCGCCTCGTCCAGGCTCTTCTCGCCGCCCGCGCCGCGCTCGATCGTCATCGGGCGCGGGATCTCGCACTCGATGTCGCCGTAGAAGAAGTCGCGCGGGATGTTGAGTTGCGTCGGTCCGAGTTCGAGGTGCGCGCGGTCGAACGCCCGGCTGGTCAGCTCCGCCATGCGCGCCTTGTTGTTCACATGCGCCTGGTACTTGGTGATCCTGCTGAAGATCGGAAGCTGGTCGGTCTCCTGGAACCCGCCGAGGCCGAGCGTCATCGAGCCCGTCTCCGGCGTGATGCACACGACCGGCGAGTGCGCCCAGTACGCCGCCGCGACCGAGGTCACGTAGTTGGTGATGCCGGGGCCGTTCTGCGCGATGCACACGCCGTGGCGCCCCGACACGCGCGAATAGCCGTCGGCCATGTGGCCGCCGCCCTGCTCGTGCGCGACCGAGATGAATCGGATGCCCGCGAGCGGAAAGAGATCGAGCGCGTCCATGTACGCCGAGCCCACGATCCCGAAGACGTCCTTGACGCCCTGCGCGACGAGGGTTTCGACGAACGCCTCCGAGGGCGTCATCCTGTGGCGGCCGGTGACGGCGGAGGCGACCGGGGTCGGCAAGTCGGCGGGCTTGTTCATGGCGGTTCCTCGGGGAAGCACGCACGGGCGGCGCGAGAGCCCGAAGTGTTCCACAGCGCCGGTCGCCGGGCAAGCCTGCAATCGGAAAATGGCTTGTGTCGTTCCATTTTCCGATATATCTTTGGACGATGGCGTCCAAGCGCGACCGCGTTCCCCCGCTGCTCCGGGCCTTCGGCCTGCTCGAGCACATCGCACGGGCGAACGGTCCGGTGGGTTTGCAGGAACTGGCTGCGGACGCGGGTCTGCCGAAACCGACCGTCTACCGGATGATCTCCACGCTCGAGGACGCCGGTCTCGCCACGCGCGAGCCCGACGGGCGCCGCATCGCCGCCGGGCCGCGGCTCGTGCGCTTCGCGCTCGACGTGCAACTCTCCGAGACCGTGCGCGCCCCGCGGCACGCGATCCTGAAGCGCCTCGCCGAGACGCTCGGCGAGACGGTCAACCTCACGATGCTCGACGGCAGCGAGGTCGTGTACCTCGATCGCGTCGAGACCGAGTGGCCGCTCCGCATGACCCTGCAGCCGGGGTCGCACGTGCCGCTCCACTGCACGGCGAGCGGCAAGCTCCTGCTCGCGCTGCAGCCGGCGGCCCGCCGCCGGCGCATCGTCGACGAACTCCCGCTGACGCGATTCACCGACCAGACGATCACCAATCGGCGCGCGTTCGACGCCGAACTCGCGGCGATCCGCCGGAAGGGCCTGTCGACCGACAACGAGGAGTACCTCGCGGGGCTCGTGTGCGTCGCGGTGCCGGTGGCCGCACCGGACGGGCGCAACGTCGCGTGCGTCGCGGTGCACGCGCCGGTCGCGCGCATGCCGCTCGATCGCGCGCTCGATCACGTGCCCGCGCTGCGCGAAGCGGCCTCGGCGCTGGGCGCGACCTTCGGCTCGTCGCGAAAGGCGTCGGGCTGAAGCCCAGGCTGTCGGGCTGAAGCCCGACCCACCGCAATGTCGCGGCATCCGGTCGGGCTGAAGCCCGACCCACCGCAATGTCGCGGCATCCTGTCGGGCTGAAGCCCGACCCACAGGGCGGAAGCGCGATCCACGACTCAACCTGTGGGTCGGCCTTCAGGCCGACGCCGTTCCCGCGCATCGGCACGAACTTTGTCGGGCTGAAGCCCAAGCTGTCGGGCTGAAGCCCGACCCACCGCAATGTCGCGGCATCCTGTCGGGCTGAAGCCCGACCCACAGCAACGTTGCGGGATCCTGTCGGGCTGAAGCCCGACCCACCGCAATGTCGCGGGATCCAGTCGGGCGGAAGCCCGGCCCACACCGGATTCACGCGTCGGCGAGGATGAGATCGCTGGCCTTCTCCGCGATCATGACGACCGGCGCGTTGGTGTTGCCGGAGACGAGCGTCGGCATGATCGAGCAGTCGACGACGCGCAAGGCCCCGACGCCGCGCACCCGCAGGCGGTCGTCGACGACTGCCATCGCGCCGCTCCCCATCGCGCAGGTGCCGGACGGATGGAAGATCGTCGCGCCGTACGCGCGCGCGAACGCGAGCAGGTCCTCGTCGCTGCGCGCCTCCTTCCCCGGACGGTACTCGTCGACGATGTAGGGCGCGAGCGCGCGCGTGGCGGCGAGCCTTCGCGCGTAGCGCAGCGACGCGACGGCGCAGGCGCGATCGTCGTCGGTGGACAGATAATGCGGTTGCATCGACGGCGCGTCCATCGGATCGGCCGATCGCAGGCGCACCGTGCCGCGCGAACTCGGCCTGAGCTGGCACACGCTCATCGTGAAGCCCGAGAACGGGTGCGGCTTCGCGCCCGCGAGGTCGGCGGAGAGCGTCGCGAAGTGGAACTGGATGTCGGGCGTCGCGGCACCCGGCATCAGGCGCGCGAAGAGACCGCCCTGGTTGATGCCGATCGCGAGCGGACCCTTGCGCTGGAACAGCCAGCGCGCGCCGATGGCCGCCTTGCGCCACCACGAAGCGAGATCGTCGTTGACCGTGATCGGCTTCGAGCACCTGTAGATGAGGCGAAGCTGCAGGTGATCCTGCAGGTTCTCGCCGACGCCCGGGAGATCGTGCACGACCGGGATGCCGAAGCGCTGCAGCAGCGGACCCGGGCCGATGCCGGAGAGCTGGAGGAGTTGCGGACTCTGCAGCGCGCCCGCGGAAAGAATGACTTCGCGACGCGCGACGGCGCGCTTCGTCTCGCCGCCCTGCCGGTACTCCACGCCGGTCGCGCGACCGCCCTCGACGACGACCCGCGTCGCGTGCGCGTTGGTCTCGACCGAGAGATTCGGACGTCTGCGCGCGGGCTTCAGGTACGCGACCGCCGTGCTGCAGCGCCAGCCGCGGTCGGTGAAGAGCTGGTAGTAGCCGACGCCTTCCTGCACGCCGCCGTTGAAATCCTCGGTGCGCGGCACGCCGAGTTCGCCCGCGCCCGCGATGATCGCCTCGATCAGTTCGTGCTTCTCGCCGATGTCGGAGCACTTGAGCGGCCCGTCGCCGCCGTGCGCGGCCGAGGCGCCGCGCTGGTTGCCTTCGCTGCGGATGAAGTACGGCAGCACGTCGCGCCAGCCCCAGCCGCGATTGCCCGCGGCCGCCCAGCGGTCGTAGTCCTCGGGCTGGCCGCGCACGTAGATGAGCCCGTTGATCGACGAACTTCCGCCCAGCCCGCG
>DAOMBL010000251.1:0-5767 GCA_035427325.1 Casimicrobiaceae bacterium | reverse complement strand
GCCGGCGCCGTTCAGCACGAGGTCGGTGCCGGCGACGCTCGCCTTGTCCGGGATCGTCACGCCGCCGACCTCCATCGCACCCGCGCACGCACTCCACGCGATCGCCGCCACCGCCACGCCCGCCCCGATTCCGCGCATCGTCCGCTCCTCCGTCCGTCCGGTCAAAGTCGTTCGAAGATGCCCGCGGCGCCCATGCCGGTGCCGACGCACATCGTCACCATGCCGTAGCGCCCGCCGCGCCGCTTCAATCCGTGGAGGATCGTCGCGGTGCGGATCGCGCCGGTCGCGCCGAGCGGGTGGCCGAGCGCGATCGCCCCGCCCAGCGGGTTCACCCGGGCCGGATCGAGCCCCAGGTCGCCGATCACCGCGAGGCTCTGCGCGGCGAACGCCTCGTTCAACTCGATCCAGTCGAGGTCCTGCGTCCGCAGTCCCGCCAGCGAGAGCGCCTTCGGGATCGCGGCGATCGGACCCACGCCCATGATCTCCGGAGGCACCCCGGCGACGGCGAACGCCGCGAAGCGCGCCACCGGCACGAGTCCGTGCGTCCTGCACGCCGCCTCGGACGCGACGATCACCGCGCCCGCGCCGTCGGAGGTCTGCGAGCTGTTGCCCGCCGTCACCGAACCCTTCGCCGCGAACACCGGCCGCAGCTTCGCGAGCCCCTCGGCGCTCGTGTCCGGGCGCGGCCCCTCGTCGCGCGCGACGACCCGCTCGCGAACCGTCGTCCGTCCTCCCTCGGCGGGCAGGTGCTCGCGCACCGTCAGCGGCGCGATCTCCGCGTCGAACTCGCCGGCGGCCTGCGCCGCGACCGCCCGCCGGTGCGATTCGAGCGCGAACGCGTCCTGCGCCTCGCGCGAGACCTTCCAGCGCTCGGCGACCCTCTCGGCGGTGAGCCCCATGCCGTAGGCAATGCCGAGGTTCTCGTCGCCCGCGAACACGTCGAGGTTGAGCGCGAGCCGCCCGAGCATCGGGATCATGCTCATGCTCTCGGTTCCCGCCGCGATCACGATCTCGGCCTCGCCGGTGCGGATCCGGTCGGCGGCGATCGACACCGCGTTCAGCCCGGACGAGCAGAAGCGGTTGATCGTCATCCCCGGGACCGACTTCGGAAGCCCGGCGAGCAGGAGTCCGATGCGCGCGACGTTCATCCCCTGCTCGTACTCGGGCATCGCGCAGCCGACGACGACATCGTCGACCGCCTTCGGATCGAGCGAGGGGGCGCGCGCGAGAACGCTCCGGAGCGCGTGCGCGAGCATCGTGTCGGGACGCGTCGTGCGCAGCGCGCCGCGCGGCGCCTTTCCCACCGGCGTGCGCGCCGTGGCGACGATGCAGGCGTCGGTCAGGGTCCTGGCCATGGCGTCAGTTCCGAAGCGGCTTGCCGGTGGAGAGCGTGTGCGCGATGCGCGCCTGCGTGCGCGCGTCCTGCGCGAGCTTCATGAACTCGGCGCGCTCGAGATCGACGAGCCAGCCCTCGCCGACGGTCGTGCCGGCGTCGACGTCGCCGCCGCACAGCACGCGCGCGATCGCGAGGCCGACGACGAAGTCGTACGCCGAGATGTACCCACCGTCGCGCAGGTTGACGAGCATCATCTCGAGCGTCGCGATCCCGGTCCGTCCGGCCACCGGGATCGCGCGCGGGACGAGCGGCGGGCGGTAGGCCGCGTCCGCGAGCGCGCGCGCCTCGCCGATCGCGACGTGCAGGATCTCGTGCGGATGCATCACGACCACGTCCGCGCTGCGCAGGTAGCCCAGCGCCTTCGCCTCGGGCGCGCTCTTCGCGACCGTCGCCTGCGCGATCGCCTGGAACGCCGCGCGCAGGAACGGAAACTGGTCCGCCTGTCCGCCGGTCGGGGCGTGCCTCACCGCGTCCGCCGCGCGCAGCGCGAACTCCTTGGTCCCGCAGCCGCCGGGCAGGAGCCCCACGCCCGCTTCGACGAGCCCCGGATAGGATTCCAGCGCCGCCACCGCGCGATCGCAATGCAGGATGAACTCGCAGGAGCCGCCGAGCGCCATGCCGCGGACCGCGGCCACCGTCGGCACGAGGCCGTAGCGCAAACGCAGCGAGGTCTGCTGGAAGCGGCTCACGATGGCTTCGAGTTCGCTCCAGCGCCCCGCCTGCGCCGCCGGCGCGAACGCCGAGAGGTCGGCGCCGAACGAGAACGGCTCGGACGGCTGCCAGATCACCAGCCCGGCGAATCCGCGCTCGGCCTCCGCGACCGCCTGGTCCAGGCCATCGAGCACCGCCGGGCTGATCGTGTTCCGCTTGGTCTTGAACGAGACGATCGCGACCTCGCGCTCGAGGTGCCACAGGCGCAGCGCTTCGTTCTCGAAGACGGTCGTCCCGTGATCGAAGCGCTCTCCCGGCATGGCGTCCGGGAAGCGCTGCCGGCGATAGACGGGCAGCGTCGACCGCGGGACGAAGCGGTCCGAGGACGCCGAGTAGGCGCCTTCGGCGGAGTGCACGCCCCTGGCGGCGGCCACCGCGGCCGACCGCACCCAGGATGGCAGCGGCACGCCCGCGAGCGCGCGCCCCGCCGCGCTGTCGGCGGAAATCGCCTCGGCGACCTCGTGCCAGCCCGCGGCCTGCCAGGTCTCGAACGGCCCCATCGACCAGCCGAAGCCCCAGCGGATCGCGAGGTCGACATCGCGCGCGTTGTCCGCGATCGCCGCGAGGTGGTGGGCGGCGTAGTGGAACGTGTCGCGGAAGATCGACCACAGGAGTTGCGCCTGCGGGTGCGTCGCCGCGCGGAGCTTCGCGAACCTCTCGCCCGGCGGCTTCAGGGCGAGGATCGCCGCGACTTCCGGCGCGACCTCGCCCGCGCTCGCGCGGTAGGCGCCGGTGGCGGGATCGAGGACCTCGATCGCCTTCCCCGCCTTCCGGTAGAACCCCGCCTTCGCCTTCTGCCCGAGCGCGCCCTTCTGCACGAGCGAGGTCACCACCGGCGGCACGCCGAAGTGCGGATGCCAGGGATCGTCGGGCAGCGTGTCGCGCAGCGTGCCGACCACGTGCGCGAGCGTGTCGAGTCCGACGACGTCGGCGGTGCGGAAGGTCGCGCTCTTCGGGCGACCGATCGCCGGTCCGGTCAGCGCATCGACGACGTCGAAGCCCAGTCCGAGGCGCTCGGTGTGGATCATCGTCGCGAGCACCGAGAACACGCCGATGCGGTTGGCGATGAAGTTCGGCGTGTCCTTCGCGCGGATCACGCCCTTGCCGAGCGCCGTGGTGAGGAAGGTCTCGAGCGCGTCGAGGAGCGCCGGGTCGGTCGCCGGCCCCGCGACCAGTTCGACCAGCGGCATGTACCGCGGCGGGTTGAAGAAGTGGACGCCGCAGAAGCGCGCGCGCAGCGGCGGCGGCAGCGCCGCGGAGAGCGCCGCGAGCGAGAGCCCCGAGGTGTTCGATGCGAGCACCGCCCGCGGCCCGAGGTACGGCGCGACCTTCGCGTAGAGGTCGCGCTTCCAGTCGAGCCGCTCGGCGATCGCCTCGATGACCAGGTCGCAGCCGGCGAGCGACCCGAGACCGTTCGCGTATTCGGCCGCGTCGATCGAGAGGGCGAGATCCTTCGCCGCCAGGGGCGCGGGTTCGAGCTTCGACAGGCCGTCGATGCCCTTGCGGACGATGCCGAGCGGATCGCCGTCCTTCGCCGGGAGGTCGTACAGCACGACCGGCACGCCGGCGTTGACGAAGTGCGCGGCGATCTGCGCGCCCATCACGCCGGCGCCGAGCACCGCGGCGCGGCGAACGAGGAACGGCGAGGCTTCGGAAATCATGCGGGACTCGCGCGGGACGCCGGTGGCGGGTGGATGAAGACTACCCCGGAAACGCGCGGGCCGGCGCGAAGCCGGCCCGCGGCCCTGCGTCGGCGTCGGTCAGAACGTGTAGGTCGCCTGCAGCGAGAAGATCGTCACGTTGGCGTCGTAGTTGCCGGAGACGAGCCCGTTCGCCGCCTGGCTGCCGGCGGTCTCGTGGATCGACGCGTCACGCACCCAGATGTAGCTGAAACCCGCGTCGAACTTGAGGTTGTTCGAATGCCTGTACTGCGCACCGAGCGCGAGCCACCAGCGGTCCTCGTCGGGCAACCGCACCGTCCGGTACGCCGACTGCACCGGTGTCTGGTCCCACGCGACGCCGCCGCGGAACTTCCACTTGTCGTTCATCCGGTAGTTCGCGCCGGCCGAGATCCGCCAGGCGTCGTCGAAGTTCTCGGGCGTGTTCTGCAGCACGACGCCGTCGGTGCGCACGAACTTGAGCTCCTTGATCGACGACCAGCCGGTCCACTGGACGTCGGCCATCAGGTCCCAGCGGTCGTTGATCTGCGAGAAGATCGACGCGTTGACGATCGCCGGAAGCTCGATGTCGGCGGTGACGCCGCTGTTGTAGAGCTGGGTGCTGTTGATCGCGCCGGTCAACGCGCCCACGACCCCCGCCAGCTCCGGCGGCACCGTCGGCGTCGGATTGTCGAAGCTCGCGTTGCCCGAAACCTTGTACTTGATCTCGGAGCGGTAGGAGGCGCCGAACTGCGTGGTCCTGGTGAGGTCGACCAGCACGCCGAGATTCCAGCCCCAGGCGCTGTCGTCGCCGCTGATGTTCGCGCTCGAGTCGAGGCCGGGCGTGGAGGCGATGACCTGCGGGACGACCGCGGCGGGAATCAGCCCGTTCGCCGCCGAGATCTGCGCCGCCGTGGCGATCGCGCCCGAATAGTTGACCCGGCTCGTGAACTCGGCGTCGATCTTCTGCCAGTTGGCGCCCAGGCCGATCGCGAAGTTGTCGGTCGGCCTCCACGAGATCGCCGGATTGACGTTGATCGTCTTCACGTCCGACTTGACCCCCTGGTAGCGCCCGAGCCAGTCGCCGTCGTATTCGGTCTTCAGGCCGAACGGGGCGTTGACGCCCAGGCCGAACACCCACTGCCTGTTGATCGGCACCGCCACGTAGAGGTTCGGGACGAACGCCGTGTCCCCCGCGTCGCCTCCGGTGCCGCCGAGCGGCTGGTTGAACGCGGGCTGCGAACCGCCGTCGTGGAACTTCATCGACGGCGTGATGATGTGCAGCGCGCCCGCGGCTTCCATCGTCATGCGCTTCGACAGCGTCGCGGCGTTCGCCCACATCGAGGACACGTCCTCGGTGACGGCGGCGCCTCCGGCGAACGCGTTGCCGAGGCCGCTGCCGCTGTTCTCCTGCAACGCGAATCCGGCGCCGAGCGCCGGTCCCGCCGCCAGCGCGAATGCGGACGCGACGGCGGCGGCGACACGGCGGGACCGGAAGGTCGGGGTCGTCATGATGCGGTTTCTCCTCTCTGTCGGCAGGGTGTGGTCGCCCCGCGCTCGGTGGACGTCAGCGTGCGGAATGCGGCTGCGGCAAGGCGCGTTCGCCCGGGCGGCGCCGGGGCGAAACGCAGGTCGGACGACTATACACGAAGCCATCGCGAACGGCATGGTGCAGCGCATCATCGCTCGGGAATCGGCCTCGGCCGGCGGTCCTCGCCCACGGCGACGTAGGTGAGCGAGGCCTCCGTCACCTTGACGGTGACGAGTTCGGTCGGATTGCGCTGCGCGTACACCTCGACATCCACGGAGAGCGAGGTCCGTCCGACGCGCGCGATCCTGCCGTAGAAACTGACGACGTCGCCGACCAGCACGGGCTGCTTGAACGTGAACGAATTCACGGCGACGGTGGCGACGCGCCCCAGCGCGCGCCGCGCGGCCATGACGCCGCCGGCGATGTCGACCTGCGCCATGATCCAGCCGCCGAAGATGTCGCCGTGCTGGT
>DAOMBL010000250.1:3190-5770 GCA_035427325.1 Casimicrobiaceae bacterium | reverse complement strand
GCCGTCACCGGGCACGAGGCCGGATTGGACCCGCTGCTGGCGTCGGCGATCGCCGAGCGCCAGGAGTTCAAGGCGAAGCAGAAGGGGCCAGCGGGCCTCGCGCAGGTGGCGAAGGACGCGAACTGGCGCGAGTACGCGGATCGATTGCTCGAGGCGCGTGACTCGAGGGGCCGCTGAACGCGACGTCCCGGCCCGCCGGCCGCGTGGCAGCCAACCCGGCGGTGGCAGCCCCCTGTCGACCCATTCGCGAGCTGCCTCGCCCGTTCCCCGGCGCCTTCCCCGCCCGGCGGGCCGGCTCCCCGTCGATGCGGCGCAGCAGCATTCGCCGGGGCCATTCGGTTTCCTTATGGTCGTATCATCCGATTCGTTCCACGCAGCCCGGATCACCCCGCATACTTCGGGGTTGTTTCGTTCGATCGTCCCGCAGGGAGGACCTCGATGCTCAGCACCAACGCCTTCGCGGCGGTTTCCGACAGCCTGCCCGCCGGATTCATGCAGTGGTACGTCGGACTGATGGTCCTGGCGGTCATCGTCGGCACGGTCCTCGACATGATCCACAAGGGAAGCGCCAAGTACTTCTTCGCCAACGCGGCGAAAGCGCGCGCCGGCGGCAAGCCGGTCAACAAGGCGGCGATCGCGGTCCAGACCGTGGCGGTCGACGTGCTCGCTTCGGGCGAGTTCTGCAACCCCCGGCGCCGCGTCGCCCACCTGCTCTCGATGTACGGGTTCGTCCTCTACCTCGTCACCACCGCGCTCATGGTGTACTGCTACCCGACGGCCGCGACGCCGACGCCCGCGCTGGTGCCGCAGCTCTGGTGGCTCGGCGGGCTGATGGTCCTCGTCGGCGGCTACTGGTTCTGGTTCTTCATCCGCGTGGACGTCGCGGCCGAGGGACGCTCGCCGCTCCGGCTGATGCGCGCCGACCTCTTCGTCCTGTCGCTGCTCGCGAGCGTGACGCTCGGCCTGGTCTGGGCCGCCCTGCAGGCGAACGGCAGCGGGGCCTCGCGGGTCTTCTTCGGCCTCTACCTCCTCGCCACCGCCGTGCTGTTCGGCGGCGTCTACTGGTCGAAGTTCGCGCACATGTTCTTCAAGCCCGCGGCGGCCTTCGACAAGCGGATCGCCGAGGCCGACGGCACGAACATGAACCTGCCGCTGCTCACCCGGGACGATCCCGCGCAGCGCGAGCGCCACTCGATGGAACTGTTGCGCGACGCCCCGATGGACATGGGGCTCGGCATCAAGCGCGAAGCGCCGCGCCACTACTGACCTGACCCTGCCCGCCGGAACCCGCGGAACCGAACCAGGAGCGAGACCCCATGCCTACCTTCGTGTACATGACGAGGTGCGACGGATGCGGACACTGCGTCGACATCTGTCCGTCGGACATCATGCACATCGACAAGACGTACCGGCGCGCCTACAACATCGAGCCGAACATGTGCTGGGAGTGCTACTCCTGCGTGAAGGCCTGCCCGCAGCACGCGATCGACGTGCGCGGCTACGCCGACTTCGCGCCGCTCGGCCACAGCGTGCGGGTCCACCGCGACGAAGAGAAGGGCACGATCGCGTGGCGGATCAAGTTCCGCAACGGCACCGAGAAGAACTTCCTGTCGCCGATCACCACCAAGCCCTGGGGGCAGGCGATCCCGGACCTCGGCAAGGTCGCCGCGCCCAGCAGGGAGATGCGCGACGGCGAACTGCTCTACAACGAGCCGAAGTACATCCGCATGGACGGCGACGGGCTGCGCACGCTGAAGACGGCGGGCCTCAAGCTTCGCAAGGGAGTGTCCTACTAATGGCCTACGACACCATCATCGAGGACGGCATCGACATCCTCGTCGTCGGCGCCGGCCTGGGCGGCACGGGCGCCGCCTGGGAAGCGCGGTTCTGGGGGCAGGACAAGAAGATCGTGATCGCCGAGAAGGCGAACATCGATCGCTCGGGCGCGGTCGCCCAGGGCCTGTACGCGATCAACTGCTACATGGGCACGCGCTGGGGCGAGAACAATCCGGAGGATCACGTCCGCTACGCCCGCATCGACCTCATGGGCATGGTGCGCGAGGACCTGCTGTTCGACATGGCGCGCCACGTCGACTCCACGGTCCACCAGTTCGAGGAGTGGGGCCTGCCGATCATGAAGGACCCCAAGACCGGGCGCTACCTGCGCGAAGGTCGCTGGCAGATCATGATCCACGGCGAGTCCTACAAGCCGATCGTCGCCGAGGCCGCCAAGAAGTCGGCGGACAAGGTGTTCAACCGCATCTGCGTCACCCACCTGCTGATGGACGAGAGCAGGGAGAACCGGGTGGCCGGCGCGGTCGGCTTCAACGTGCGCACCGGCAACTACCACGTCTTCAAGGCGAAGACAGTGATCTGCGGCGCGGGCGGCGCGTCCAACATCTTCAAGCCGCGCTCGGTGGGCGAGGGTTCCGGCCGCACCTGGTACGCGCCCTGGTCGTCGGCGTCCGCCTACGGCCTCATGATCGACGCCGGCGCCAAGATGACGCAGATGGAGAACCGCATCGTGCTGGCGCGGTTCAAGGACGGCTACGGCCCGGTCGGCGCCTACTTCCTGCACCT
>DAOMBL010000250.1:0-3090 GCA_035427325.1 Casimicrobiaceae bacterium | reverse complement strand
TGCTGGCGCGGTTCAAGGACGGCTACGGCCCGGTCGGCGCCTACTTCCTGCACCTCAAGACCTACACGCAGAACGGCCTCGGCGAGGAATACGAGTCGAGGTGGTTCCCCGAACTGCAGAAGATGGTGGGCAAGGAGTACCTCGATCCGGAAGCCTCGCACCTCACGCATCGTCCGATCCCGACCTGCCTGCGCAACCATGCGCTGATCAGCGAGGTCAACGCCGGCCGCGGCCCGATCCACATGGTGACGATGCGCGCGTTCCAGGATCCGCACCTCGAGGAAGTCGGCTGGGAGAACTTCCTCGGCATGACGGTCGGGCAGGCGGTGCTGTGGGCGGCCACCGACGTCGATCCCAAGAACGAGAACCCGGAACTCACCACCTCGGAGCCGTACGTCATGGGCTCGCACGCGACCGGCTCCGGCGCGTGGTGCTCGGGCCCGGAGGACGTCTCGCCGCCCGAGTACTTCTGGGGCTACAACCGCATGACGACGGTCGAGGGACTGTTCGGCGCGGGCGATGCGGTGGGCGGCACGCCGCACGCCTTCTCGTCGGGTTCGTTCACCGAAGGCCGCCTGGCCGCGAAGGCCGCCTGCAAGTACATCGACGACGGCAAGGCCGAGGGCATCGTCGTGTCCGACGAGCAGATCAACCGCCGGAAGGCCGAGGTCTACAAGCCCCTGGAGCACTACCGGACCTACCGCAACGCGATCGTGGCGGGCAGCGTCAACCCGCACTACATCAAACCCAAGCAGGGCCTGGACCGCCTGCAGAAGCTGATGGACGAGTATGGCGGCGGCGTGACCGTCAACTCCATGACCAACGAGAAGCTCCTGAAAATCGGCCTGAAGAAGCTGAAGGTCATGGAGGAAGACCTCGAGAACCTGGCCGCAGAGGACATCCACGAGCTGCTGCGCGCGTGGGAACTGAAGCACCGCCATCGCGCCGCGGAGTGCGTCACGCAGCACACGCTGTTCCGCAAGGAAACGCGCTGGCCGGGCTACTACTACCGGGGCGACGCCATGAAGGTGGACGACGCGAACTGGCACGTGCTGACGGTCTCGCGCCGCGACCCCAGGACCGGCGAGTACACGATGGAGAAGGCGCCCTGCTACCACCTGGTCACGGACAAGGAGTAGCGGCGTCCTCGGGCGGGGCTTCGTGTTGACCTTCCTTCCGGCGCGGGAAAGAGCGGCGTGTCGCGCGTACTGAGCCCGATGAAGCCGGCCGCTCCGGCGCGCGGAGAGTCGCGCATGAACATCATCGACAAGACCGACGAGGAGATTCTCGCCATCGCCGCTCCCCTGTGGCGCGACCTCGTCAAGTATTCGAACGAAGGCAAGTACGGGGAGTTCGTGAGGAACTTTTCCAACTCCCTGGCGCTCGCCCTGAACCAGGTGGTGGCCGGCCATCAGTTCGCAAACAGCGAGCTGGCGAGAAGCCTGTCGCAAGACGTCGACGCCCTCGGCATCATCCGTCGGGGCGAGCATGTGACGGTTCTTTACCGGCAGCGCAGCACCAGGAAGCAAGGGGAATGGCTCGGCAGGCTCGTCCTCGGCTATGAGAATGGACAGGTCAAGATCTTCGGCGCATCGATCTTCTGAACCGTTCGTCCGGGATCGGCATGCGTGAAACCATCCGCGACGGCAAGTTCGTCGAGCTCACCTACCGGGTGACCGACGGGAAGACCGGGCACGTCCTCACCCGCGTCGAATTCCCGCTCGGCTATGTCCACGGGCACAATGAGATTCTGGCCCCTGCGGTCCACAGGGAGCTGGAGGGAAAGTCCGCGGGCGACGTCATCGAAGTGCCGATCGACGGCAATCAGATCTTCGGCCCCCGGGACGAGTCGCTGGTCTTTACCGACGACATCGAGAACGTACCCGAGGAGTATCGGCGGGTGGGCACCTCCATCCTCATGGAGAACGACAGGGGCCAGACCCGCAGCTTTCTCGTGACGCACATGGACGACGAGACGCTCACTGTCGATGGCAACAACCCGCTCTGCGGTCGGGCGGTCGTCTTCACGCTCGAGATACTGACCGTGCGCGACGCCACGGAAGAGGAGACCCGAGCGGGCACCGCGGTCCATGCGGGCGCCGACGTCGACCCGTTGCTCATGAGACCTGTTTCCTGACTTGACAGCCACTGGAGGTGACGCATGAGCAAGGAGAAGAAGCCCCCCGCCAAGATTCCTGACGGCCACACGCCTTTCTATACGACGCGTCAGTTGCCGCCGAACGAGAAGGGGTTCGTCGGTTACGAAACCATCTGGAAACCGCTCCAGAAGGAAGCCGAGTACAAGACGCCCAAAAAACCGTAGGCGTCATGTCCTCGCATCGTTGACCCGCGGTGCGCGGACCTCGGGCCCGCTACCCGAGCCGGGCGTCGGCCGCGGCGAACGCGGCCTTCAGCTCCTCGTAGGTGTACGCGACGGGAAACTGCGGGAAGTCGCGCACCACGTTGTGCGGCGGATGGAAGAGGATCCCCGCGTCCGCCGCGGCGAGCATCGCCGTGTCGTTATAGGAGTCGCCCGCCGCGATCGTCCGGAAGTTGAGCGCCCGCAGCGCCACCACCGTCTTGCTCTTGTGCTCCGCCAGCCGGATGCGGTAGCCCGTGAGCTTCCCGCTCGGCTCCGCCTCGAGCTTGTGGCAGAGCAGCGTCGGGTGTCCGAGCTGCCGCATGAGCGGCGCGGCGAACTCGTAGAACGTGTCCGACAGGATCACCACCTGGAACCGGTGGCGCAGCCATTCCAGGAACTCGCGCGCTCCCGGCAGCGGGCCCATCCCGGCGATCACGTCCTGGATGTCGGGCAGCCCGAGGTGGTGCTGCGCGAGAATCTCGAGCCGGCCGCGCATCAGCTTGTCGTAGTCCGGCTCGTCGCGGGTCGTGCGCGACAGTTCCGGGATCCCGGTGCGCTTGGAGAACTCGATCCAGATCTCGGGGACGAGCACGCCCTCGAGGTCCAGGCAGGCGATGTGCACGGCAGGCTCCCGGCGCGCCGGTAGGCGACGCGCAAAAAAGGCCGGTATTTTCCGCGCTCGGGCGCAGCCGGGCAAGACGCGCCCGGCCGGGCGATGGCCGGGGTTG
>DAOMBL010000249.1:0-5798 GCA_035427325.1 Casimicrobiaceae bacterium | reverse complement strand
TGCCGCATGCCTGCCCGCCGCAGCAGCGCCCCGGTCGCGCCGGCGGTCGCGAGGAAATCGACGGCCGCGTTGTCGACGTCGCCGGGATGCAGGGACAGCACGTGACGCCGGAGTCCCGCCACCACCCCAGCCGCGCCCGATGAGGGCGCGGCTACCACCACTTCGCCCGCGGCGTTCTCCTCCGCCGCGGCGATCGCGTAGATGCGGCAGCGCTGAGCGGCGGTCGTCCGCTCCCCGTCGAGCCCGTCGGCGAGCGAGAGGGCAGTCCGTTTGCGCCGGCCCGGAAGCGGGCCGGTACGTGCGAGTCCGCGATCGACGGCCGCGCGCATGGCCTCCGCGATCGCCAGGAGCCGTGCGCGCACCTCACCCGGAGGAGCGAGCGCGCCTTCGTTCGCGAGCGCGACGAATCCCAGGCGACGCCCTCCCGCGGCCCGGCATGCATCAATCAAGGCGTCCGAGGAAGGCGCATAGTCGTAGGGCACGCGCAGCGTGGCGCCGGACGCGCCGGTTTCGCCGCGCGCGAGCACGACGTCGTCGCCGACCGGCAGGTACAGGCGGTCCGCGATGGTCGCCCCCGAGGCATCGAATGCCGCGAACCGGACCGCGGCGCCGTCGAAGGCGAGCGCGCGGTCGATCCGGAAGCCGATGTCGTCGGCGGGATCGAAGCGGATCTCATGCCGCCCGTCGAGGAATACCGTGCCCCGCGACGAACAGGCGGCGTGCGTGCGTTTCACCGCGGCGGCGTCGCATTCCGAACGGTCGAGACCTTCGAGTCCGGCGACGATCGCCGCGCCGGCACGGCACTCGCGACCGACGCAGGCGGCGCTGCCATAAAGTTCGACGCCCAGGCGAGCCACGGCGGGCAGGTGCCCGGAGGCGGCGAGTTCGTGGACATACCGGCGCGCCGCGATCCACGGTCCCGCGCTGTGCATCGACGAAGGCCCGGGACCGGGACGCAGGACCGAGAAGAGGCTCAGGTAGGCCAAGGCGCCGCACGCTCCCGTGCTTGGGGCGCGGTTCGCGTTCCCGCGCGCCGGCGCGGATGCGTTCCGCATCTGCACGGGAATCTGGTTGGGTGACTCGCCAAGAGTAGCAGGGCCCGCGAAGGGTCCGGCCGCGCCTGCCGAACGGCGCGAACCGACCGACGGACGCATGGGCAGCGGCGGCGCGCGCGACCTGCTTCGTCCATGCACGATCCGACGGCGGGACGCCCGCGCCCGGGTCTCCTTCCGGGCTGCCGCGACGACGGTCCCGCGGGGGAGGCTACGCCGGCGCCTCCCGTGCGTTGCTGCGCGCCCGTCGCGGGGGCGGAGGAGGGGCGAAACGCACCTTGTCGGAGTACGACAGCACCTCGGCGGCTCCATGCTCCCGGATCCGGTGCTGCAGGGCGCTCCACCAGCGCGCGTCGAGCAACTCGGCATGATGCCGGAGGAAGGCGGAGCGGTTGCGCGGATCGGTGAGCAGGAACGTCGCGAACTCCTCGGGGAAGATGTCGCGCGGCCCCACGCGGTACCAGACCTCGCCCGAGAGTTCGTCGAATCCCGGCGGCGGCGGGGGGATGGTCCGGAACGTGCAATCGGTCATGTACTCGATCTCGTCGTAGTCGTAGAACACGACCCGGCCGTAGCGGGTGAGCCCGAAATTCTTGGAGAGGAGGTCGCCCGCGAAGATGTTGACCGCGGCGAGTTCGCGGATCGCCTGTCCGTACTCGGCGATGGCGCGTTCGCGGGCTGCGTCGTCGGCGCGCTCGAGGACGAGGTTCAGCGGCACGAGGCGGCGCTCGATGTACAGGTGCCGGATGCGCACCCAGTCGCCCTGCTCCTCGACCTGCGAGGGCGCGAGTTCGCGCAGTTCGTCGAGGAGCGACGGGTCGAAGCGCGACCGGGGCAGCACCACGTTCGAGTATTCGAGGATGTCGGTCATCCGGCCGGCGCGGTCGTGGTGCTTCACCAGCGCGTATTTCTGCTTCACCCGGGCCCGGTCGGTGTCCTTCGACGCGGCGATCCTGTCCTTGATCACCTTGAACACGTACGGGTAGGAGGGCAGCGTGAACACGGCCATCACCAGGCCGCGGATGCCCGGCGCGTTCACGAAGCGGTCGGTCGAGTGACGAAGATGCGCGAGGAAATCGCGGAAGAAGAGCGTCTTGCCGTGCTTCTGCAGGCCGACGATCGTGTAGAGCTCGGCGGCGGTCTTGTCCGGCAGGATGGAGCGCAGGAACTCCACGGTGGCCGACGGCACTTCCATGTCGACGAGGAAGTAGGCCCGGTTCGCCGAGAACAGCAGCGCGAGTTCGACCGGGTCGGAGAGGACCGCATCGACGTAGAGGTCGCCGTCCGGGGTGTGGCGGATCGCAACCGCGAACGGCAGCACGTGCGCCCCGTTGACGATGCGTCCGACCACGTAGGCCGAGTGGTTGCGGAAGAACAGCCCGGAGAGCGCCTGGATCTGGAAGTTCGCGTCGAGGCGGATCGGGCGCGGCAGCCTGCGCCGGAACGCCGCGAGCAGGTTGGCGAGGTCGCGGCGGAAGTCGCCGAACCGCCGCTCGAGCCGGAAGTCGAGCACGAGGTCGATGATCGCCGCGCGCAGGCCGCGCTCGCGCGGGTAGTAGGAACGGTAGGCCGGGAGGTCCGCGTCGAGGTACTCGGTCGCGACCGCGGGACGCACGAACATCACGCGATTGTGGAAGTAGTCGCGGTCGAGGAGCTTGCAGGACACCGTGTTGAAGAACGTCTCCGCGCACTCGGGTTGACGGTGCTCCGCGAGCATCGCGACGTAGTGCGGCTTGATCCGCGCCCAGAGCGCCTCCGCGCCCGCGCCCTCGATGCCGACCTCGGCGAATTCCCGGCGCAGGCGTTCCGCGGTCTCCGCGACGCGCCGGTCGTAGAAGTCGATGCGATCGCGCGCGACGTGGCCGATCGCGAGGAAGTGCCCGGCCTCGAAATGCCGCTTCGCCGCGCGGGCGCATTCGCGGAAGAGCGCGTAGTGCTTGTCGAAACCCGCGAGCAGGGCCTGCGCGATCGAGCGCGCCGGGTCGCCGGAGGGCGCGGACGCGCGTTCGGCGGTGGCGGCGTCCTCCGGGCGGTGGGCTCGCATGTCGGGGCGGGCGGTGGCTGCACCGCATCATACCGTGCGGCTGCGGCGATCCGCGCGGGCTATCATCGGCGCATGACCCCGTCCCGCGCGATCCTCGTCGTGCCGTTCCTCGCCGCGCTTTCCGCGCAGGCGCAGGTGTACAAGTGCGTCGACGCGCAGGGGCGCACGACCTACCAGCAGGCGCCCTGTGACGGAGCGGCGAAAGGGACGAAGGTCGAGATCACGCGCGACAACGGCGTGGCCGCCGACGCGCCGGACCTCGAGGCGAAGTGGGCTGCCGCCGCGAAGGCGGGCCAGGTCGAGCCCGGGATGCCGAAGCGGTTCGTGCAGGCGGCGTGGGGTGCGCCGGCGGAAACGCGCCCAGGCAACGCCGCCGATCGGGCGAGCGAAATCTGGATCTACCGCCGTACCGAAGGCATTCGTCGTGTCGGCTTCCTCGACGGCCGCGTGGCGTGGCAGCGCGCCGACGAACCGGCCTCCCCGCTTCCCGACACTCCGTCGATGCCCGCGGGCGCCGTCCCGGGCGAGCGGCCCGCGATCGCCGTGGGCCAGGATTGCGCGACCGCGCTCGCGATCGCCGGCACGCCGGAACGGAGCGAAGCGGTCCTGCTTCCGTCGCGCGGACGCGACGGACGGCCGACCACGGCGCCGGGCATGCGCCACGTCTTCGAGAGCGACGGGGGCAGCCCGCCCCGGCGCATGGCGATCGTCTGCCTGGACGACATCGTCACCGAGATCCAGCGGCCGACGCGCTGACGCAACTCCGCCGCGTCAATCCTGCAGCGACTTGATCGTGTCGTTGTATTCCTTGACGCTCGTGTTGAACTCGGCGACGGCGGCGTTCGCCGCCTTGGCGTTGACGTCGATCACCGCATTGCGCTCGCCGACATAGGCCTTGAGGCACTCGGTGTAGTCCTTGTAGTCGGCGGACCAGCGACGGATCTTCACGTCGGTCGCGGACTTCCCCGGGAAGGTCGGCTTGGTGCAGCCGTGCGGCGCGACCGTGGGGGGCGCAGTCGACTGCGCGGAGGCGGTCGGGGCGAGCATCGCGGCGAACGCGAGGGGGACGAGGAAACGCGGGAACATCATGGCGGCACCGGTGCGGTCTCGGGGAGGCGAATTGTACCGCTGCGCCGCGCCGCCGGCCGCCGAATCCGCGTCGGCCCGCGATCGACGCATGCCGGGTCACGACGGGCCGAACAGGAGGTCGAGCGCGGTGGCGCCGAATTCGATCGCCGCGACCACGGCGTCCGGGGTCCGCGCGGCCCGCGTCATGTCCGCGCGCCCCGCCGGGCGCTCCGCTGCCATCAGGGCGTCCGCGAGGACCTGCGGATCGATGCGATGGCGCTTCGCCTCGGCGTCGGAGAGCGATGCGACCGTGCGCGAGAGCGCATCCGGATCGAGCACCGTGACCGGTGCACGGCAGTAGCGGCACGCCGAGTCCGTGGAGAGATCGATGCCGGCCCCGCAGCCGCTGCACCGGATCGTGCCGACGGCCGACTTCAGGCGCTCGACCTCGGGAGGCGGCAGCGGCCGAACGAAGTCCTTCTCGAGCAGGAACTGGGCGAACGGCGTGAAGCGGCCATGGCCGCGGCTGCAGCGGTAGTACGAGAAGCGCGTCGTGCGCTGCAGGTCGCGGACGAGCGAGAGCGTGCCGCTGCACCGCGGACAGGACAGGTGTGCGGAGAGCGCACGCACGCTCTCGCGTCCGGCGTCGCGGATGGCGCGCAGCAATTCGAGCGTGGCGCCCGGCGTGAGTTGCAGGCTCTCGTAGCCGTCGAACCAGATCGCCCGGCAGGCCATGCACAGGTCGATCGACGCCTCGCCGGTCGGCTTGCGGTCGACCCGGCGCACCGACATCCCCGCGCCGCAGGACGGGCAGGGCGAGGACATCGACGCGATCGAGTCCCGCGCGCTCATCCGCGCGGCCGACTCAAGGCTGCGCGACCGAGAAGGTGTCGCAGGAGCGCGGGTCGCCGGAAGCGAGCCCGGTCCTGAACCAGCGCATCCGCTGCTCGGCGGTGCCGTGGTTCATCGCGTCGGGCACGACGTAGCCCTGCGTGCGCTTCATGATCGTGTCGTCGCCGACCGCGGCGGCCGCGCGCAGGCCCTCCTCGAGGTCGCCCGGCTCGAGGAGATTCCGCTTCTGCGCGAAGTGTCCCCAGACGCCGGCGTAGCAGTCGGCCTGGAGTTCGAGCCGGATCGACAGCGCGTTGCGGCGGCGTTCGTCCAGTCCCTGCGACTGGCGGTCGAACTTCTGCATCGTGCCGGTCACGTTCTGCACGTGGTGGCCCACCTCGTGCGCGATCACGTAGGCCTGCGCGAAGTCGCCCGGGGCGCCGAAGCGGCGCGACAGTTCGTCGAAGAAACTCGTGTCGAGGTAGACACGCTGGTCGGCGGGGCAATAGAACGGGCCGGCGGCGGAACTCGCGTTGCCGCAGCCCGAGCGCACCGCGCCGCGGTAGAGCGTGAGTGTCGTCGGCGGGTAGCGGTCGGTCCCCATCGCCTTGAAGAGCGCGCCCCAGACATCCTCGGTGTCGCCGATGACGCGCGCGGAGAAGTCCTTGCGCGTGTCCGCGGGCGCCCCGCTGCCGCCCGGCGCGGGCGCCGTGCCCGGCGCCGACGACGGTGGTGGAGCGACCACGTCCGGACCCGCCATTCCGAGGAACTGCATCGGATTGACCCCGAACACGAGACCGAGG
>DAOMBL010000248.1:0-5798 GCA_035427325.1 Casimicrobiaceae bacterium | reverse complement strand
CGCTTCCGGCGCATGCTGGCGCCCTCCGGGCGCGTCGCGAGCTACGTGCACGGCGGCGGTCGCATCGGCGTGCTGGTCGAACTCGAGGGCGGCGACGAGGCGCTCGGCAAGGACATCGCGATGCACATCGCGGCGTCCGGCGCGCCGGGGGCGATCCGTCCGGTCGCGGTGTCGCGAAGCGACGTGCCCGCGGACCTGATCGCGAAGGAACGGGCGATCTTCACGCAGCAGGCGGCCGAGTCGGGCAAGCCCGCCGAGATCGTCGCGAAGATGGTCGAGGGCCGGGTCGCGAAGTTCCTCTCCGAGGTGACCCTCCTCGGACAGCCGTTCGTCAAGAATCCGGACGAGACCGTCGAGAAGGTCCTCAAGGCGAAGCACGCGAGCGTCAGGGCGTTCGCGATGTTCGTCGTCGGCGAAGGACTCGAGAAGAAGAAGGACGACTTCGCGGCGGAAGTGGCCGCGATGGCGAAGGCGTAGCGTTGCGTCGGGATCCGAAGGAGGTCCCGCCGTCCAGCCCGGGCCGGGGTGGCGCGCGGTCCGGGCGCCTGGCATGCGCGCCGGAACGATGCCGCCACGGAGATCCGCGATGACCCCGCCCATGCCGTCGCCCGCGCCGCTCGCCGCCGTGACCTCGCCGGCGAGGGCGCCGGCCTACCGGCGCATCCTGCTGAAGCTCTCGGGCGAAGCGCTGATGGGCGACGACGCCTACGGCATCAATCGCGAGATCATCGACCGGATCGTCGCCGAGATCGGCGAAGTGCACGAACTGGGCGTCGAGATCGCGATCGTCATCGGCGGCGGCAACATCTTTCGCGGCGTCGCGCCCGGCGCGGCGGGCATGGATCGCGCGACCGCCGACTACATGGGCATGCTCGCGACGCTCATGAACGCGCTCGCGCTGCAGGACGCGCTGCGGCGCGCCGGGGTCGAGACCCGCGTCCAGTCGGCGCTTAGGATCGACCAGGTCGCGGAACCCTACATCCGCGGCCGGGCGCTGCGCCACCTCGAGGAGCGGAAGGTCGTGATCTTCGCGGCCGGCACCGGCAACCCGTTCTTCACGACGGACACGGCGGCGGCGCTGCGCGGCCGCGAGATGGGCGTCGACATCGTGCTCAAGGCCACCAAGGTCGACGGCGTCTACACCGCGGATCCGAAGAAGGATGCGCAGGCGCGGCGCTACGCCGAACTCACGTTCGACGAGGCGATCGTTCGCAACCTGAAGGTCATGGACGCGACCGCTCTCGCGCTCTGCCGCGACCAGGACATGCTGCTCAAGGTGTTCTCGATCTTCTCGCCCGGGGCGCTCAAGCGCGTCGTGATGGGGGAAGACGAGGGCACGCTCGTGCACTGCTGAACGACGGAGACTTGCGATGATTGCGGAGATCAGGAAGAGCGCCGAACAGAAGATGGCGAGGACGATCGAGTCGCTGAAGGTCGATCTCGGCAAGGTGCGGACCGGCCGCGCGCACACGGGCCTGCTCGATCACGTGATGGTCGACTACTACGGGACGATGACCGCGATCCCGAAGGTGGCGAACGTGCAGCTCGCCGACGCGCGCACGATCACCGTGCAGCCCTGGGAGAAGAAGCTCGTGCCGGCGATCGAACGGGCGATCCGGGACTCCGACCTCGGATTGAATCCCGCGACGTCCGGCGACCTCATCCGCGTCCCGATGCCCGCGCTGACCGAGGAGCGCCGGCGCGGCCTGATCAAGGTCGTGCGACACGAGGCCGAGAACGCGCGGGTCGCGGTGCGCAACGTCCGGCGCGAGGCGAACGAGCAGCTGAAGAAGCTGCTGAAGGACCACAAGGTCGCCGAGGACGACGAGCGCCACGCGCAGGCCGACGTGCAGAAGCTCACCGACCGGTTCGTCGCCGAGATCGACAAGGTGCTCCACCAGAAGGAAGCGGACCTGATGGCGGTCTGACGGCGGTCGCGGCTGCCGCGCCGGCGTCAGGCGCTCCCGCGTCCGGCGGCCCGAACCTCACGTGTTCACCTCTTCCACCCGCGAGATCCCCGACGATCGCGACATGCCGAAGCACGTCGCGATCATCATGGACGGCAACGGTCGCTGGGCGAAGCGCCGGATGCTGCCGCGCGTCGCCGGCCACCGGCGGGGCGTCGAGGCGGTCCGCACGATCGTGCGCGCTTCGGTCGAGCGGGGCGTCGGGTTCCTGACGCTGTTCGCGTTCTCGAGCGAGAACTGGCGCCGGCCCGCCGACGAGGTTTCGATCCTGATGGAACTGTTCCTGCGCGCGCTCGAAGTCGAGGTCGGCAAGCTGCACGAGAACGGCATCCGGCTCCGGGTCATCGGCGACACGGGGCGCTTCGATCCGCGCATCCGCGCCCAGATCACGGCGGGCGAGGCGCTGACCGCAGCGAACACGAGGCTGACGCTCACGATCGCCGCCAACTACGGCGGCCGCTGGGACATCGCGCAGGCCGCGCGCGCGTACTACCGCCGTCATCCCGAGGCGCTCGCCGAGGGCGCGGCGCTCGATCCGGACGCGCTCGCGCCGTACCTCGCGCTCGCCTACGCGCCCGAGCCCGATCTCTTCATCCGCACCGGCGGCGAACAGCGGATCTCCAACTTCGTGCTGTGGCAGCTCGCGTACACCGAACTCTGGTTCACGGACCGGCTCTGGCCGGACTTCGACGCCGCGGCGCTCGACGAGGCGATCGCGTCCTACCGGACGCGCGAGCGCCGCTACGGCCGCACCAGCGAACAACTCGCCGCGCGGGCGACGGCGACCTCATGACGCCGTTGGGGACGCGCGTGGCCACGGCCGCGGTGCTGGTGCCCACGGTACTCGTCGCGCTGTTCACCTTCGCGCCGCTGCCGTGGGCGGTCGCGGTCCTCGCCCTGGTGTTCGTCGCCGCGCTCGAATGGGCGGGTCTCGCCCGGTGGCGGGGCGCGATGCGCTACGCCTACGCGGGCGCGGTCGTGGTTCCGGGTGCGGCGCTGCTCGCGCTCGCGCCGCCGCAGCCGTCGACTGGTTGGCCCGACGCCGTGGTCGTGGTGGCCTGCGGCGTGGCGACGCTGTTCTGGCTGGCGATCGCGCTCCCCTGGGTGGTGCGCCGCTGGCCCGCACGCTCGAGTCCGGCGCTCGCCGCCGCCGGCGTGGTCGTGCTCGGCGGGGTCTGGATCGCGCTCGTCGAACTCCAGGCGCGTTCGCCCTGGCTCGCCCTCGCCGCGATGGCCGTCGTCTGGATCGCCGACACCGCGGCCTACTTCTCGGGCCGCGCGTTCGGCCGGCGCAAACTCGCGCCGCTGGTGAGCCCGGGCAAGACCTGGGAAGGGGTCTGGGGCGCGCTCGTGGCGGTCGTCGTGTACGCGGTGGCGCTGCTGCCGTTCGCGCGCGCTGCCGGCTACGACGGTCCGGTGGGGCCGATCGAGGTCGCTGCCTGGATCGTGCTGGTGCTCGTGCTGGCGATGATGTCGGTGCTGGGCGACCTGTTCGAATCCTGGATGAAGCGCGAAGCGGGCGTGAAGGACAGCGGCACGCTGCTGCCCGGCCACGGCGGGGTCCTCGACCGGGTCGACGCGCTGCTCGCGGCGATGCCGCCGGCGGCGCTCGCCGTCCACCGTTTCCTCGCGAGCTGACGACGATGCGCCGCGTGAGCCTGCTCGGTGCGACCGGATCGATCGGCTATTCGGCGCTCGACGTCATCGCGCGTCACCCGGATCGCTTTGCCGTCGAGGCGCTCGCGGCGCATCGCAATGTGGCGAAGATGGCCGTCCTCAGCCGGCGGTTTCGGCCCGCGCTCGCGGCGATGCTGGACCGGGACGCCGCGCGGGCGCTCGAGAGCGAACTCGCGGGCGCCGGATTGCCCACCCGCGTGGCGGCCGGCGCCGAAGGAATCGACCTGGTCGCCGCGCTGCCCGGCGCCGACACCGTGCTCGCCGCGATCGTCGGCGCCGCGGGCCTCTCCCCGACGCTCGCCGCCGCTCGCGCGGGGAAGCGGCTGCTCGTCGCGAACAAGGAGGCGCTCGTCATCGGAGGCGAGGTGTTCATGCGCGCGGTGCGCGAGGGTGGCGCGACGCTCCTGCCGATCGACAGCGAGCACAACGCGCTGTTCCAGTGCCTGCCCGCGGACCATGCGCGCGATCCGGTGCGTGCGGGCGTGCGTCGCCTCGTGCTGACCGCTTCCGGCGGTCCGTTTCGGACGCGGCCGGTCGACGCGCTCGCGTCGGTGACGCCCGACGAGGCCTGCGCGCATCCGAACTGGCGGATGGGGCGCAAGGTCTCGGTCGACTCGGCGACGATGATGAACAAGGGTCTCGAGGTGATCGAGGCGCACTGGCTCTTCGGCGTGCCGGTCGCGGCGATCGACGTCGTGATCCATCCGCAAAGCGTCGTCCATTCGCTCGTCGAGTACGTCGACGGCTCCGTGCTCGCCGAACTCGGCCACCCGGACATGCGGACGCCGATCGCGCAGGCGCTGGCGTGGCCGGAGCGCATCGCGAGCGGCGTGTCGACGCTCGATCTCGCGCGCATCGCCTCGCTCACGTTCGAGGAGCCCGACCGGGCGCGGTTCCCCTGCCTGCGCCTCGCCTACGACGCGCTCGCGGCGGGCGGGACCGCGACGGTGACGCTCAACGCCGCCAACGAGGTCGCGGTCGCGGCCTTCCTCGCCGGTCGCGCGAGGTTCCCGGCGATCCACGCGACCTGCGCCGAGGCGCTCTCGCGCACGCCGGTGCGCGCGGTCACCTCGATCGGCGACGCGCTCGACGCCGATGCGGCCGCCCGCGGCGTCGCGCGCGCCATCCTGGACCTTCCCGCGGACGCCCCGGGCGTCGCGCTCGCGGCATGATCGACCTCGGCTGGAAGATCGGCGCATTCCTCGTGGTGCTCGGCGTGCTCGTCGTGTTCCACGAGTTCGGCCACTTCGCGGTGGCGCGCCTGGCGGGGGTCAAGGTGCTGCGCTTCTCCGTGGGCTTCGGCCGCGTGCTGTGGTCGCGGCGGCTCGGCCGTGAGCGCACGGAATGGGCGCTGTCGGCGATTCCGCTCGGCGGCTACGTGAAGATGGCCGACGAGCGCGAGGATGCGCTGGCTCCGGAGGACCTGCCGCGCGCCTTCAACCGCCAGAGCGTCGGCAAGCGGTTCGCGATCGTCGCGGCGGGCCCGATCGCCAACCTGCTGCTCGCGGTGGTGTTGTTCGCGGGCACGTTCATGGCCGGCGTTCCGGGGCAGATCCCGGTGCTGGCGCCGCCCGTTGCGGGTACCGCGGCGGCCGCCGCCGGTTTCTCCGATCGGGATCGGGTCGTGGCGGTCGACGGCGAGGGGGTGGCGACGCTGCAGGACCTGCGCTGGCGGATCGTGAAGGCCCAGGGTCATGCAGCGGTGGAAGTCGAGGTCGAGCGTCCGGACGGCAGCCGCGCCACGCGCTCGCTTCCGCTCTCGTCGCTTCAGCCCGCCGACTGGGAGGGCCAGCCGCTGGCCGCGCTGGGGCTGCGCCCCGACCTCGGCGCGCCGATCGTCGACCAGGTGTCGCCCGGAAAGCCGGCCGAAGCCGCCGGCATGCGCGCGGGTGACCGCATCGTCGCGGTGGACGGCCGGGCCGCGCGGTCGCCCTCCGACGTGGCCGGGGCCACGCACGCGAAGCCAGGCACGCCGCTCGTCTTCCGCATCGCCCGCGACGGGCGGGAATTCGACCTGACGGTCGTGCCCGAGGCGCAGGAGCAGGATGGGCGCCGCATCGGACTCGCGGGGCTGCGGCTCAAGGCGGATCCGGCGACGGTCGCGAGCGTGACGACCACGGTGCGCTCGAATCCGGCCGACGCGGTCGCGGCCGG
>DAOMBL010000247.1:0-5810 GCA_035427325.1 Casimicrobiaceae bacterium | reverse complement strand
CCCGACGGGTTCCGTCCGGAGCAAGCAGAAAACGTCGGCCTGAAGGCCGACCCACGGGCACGCTCGTCACACGCCGCCCCAGACGTCGCGCGCGACGTCGATGCAGAGCCGCAGCTTGGCGGCCTGGGTGGCGACCGCGATGTCGTTGCCGTGCACGGTCGAGGAGAAGCCGCACTGCGGCGAGACCGCCATCTGCTCGACCGGCATGAACTTCGAGGCGAGGTCGATCCGGTGCTTGATGTCGTCCTTCGTCTCCATCCTGTCGAGCTTCGTGCTGACGAGTCCGAGCACGACGGTCTTGCCCTTCGGGACGTGGCGCAGCGGCGCGAAGTCGCCCGAGCGCGCGTCGTCGTACTCGAGGAAGTAGCCGTCGACCGCGAGTTCGTTGAACAGCACCTCGGCGACCGGCTCGTAGCCGCCTTCGGCCGCCCAGGCGCTCTTGAAGTTGCCGCGGCAGAGGTGCACGCACACGGTCATCGACGCCGGCCTGTTCGCGATCGCGGCGTTGATGAGCTTCGCGTAGCGGCGCGGCAGCTCGTCCGGATCGTCGCCGCGCGCCTTCGCGCCTTCGCGCATCTTCGTGTCGCAGAGGTAGGCGAGGTTGGTGTCGTCGAGCTGCAGGTAGGTGCAGCCGGCGGCCGCGAGGTCGGCGATCTCGTCGCGGTAGGCCTTCGCGATGTCGTCGAAGAAGTCCTCCATCGCCGGGTACGCGTCCTGGCTGACCGCGCCGCGCCCACCGCGGAAGTGCAGCATCGTCGGCGACGGAATGGTCACCTTGGGCGTGCGCGTGGCGACCGACTTCAGGAACTCGAAGTCGCGGCGCTGGATCGGCTTCGAGTGGCGGACCTTGCCCGTGACCTGCATCACCGGCGGCGCGAAGTCGACGTTGCCGGCATTGCTGTGGAAGCTGATCGCGATCCCCCCCTTGGTCTCGACGCCGTCGAGCTGGGTGAGGAAGTCGATGTGGAAGTAGGTGCGGCGGAACTCGCCGTCGGTGATGCCGCGCAGGCCCAGGTCCTCCTGGAACTTCACGATGTCGCGGATCGCTTCGTCCTCGACGGTGCGCAGGGCGGCGGCGTCGATCTCGCCCTTGGCGCGCCGCTCGCGCGCGTCGAGCAGCGCGCGGGGGCGCAGGAAGCTGCCGACGTGATCGGCGCGGAAGGGCGGGTGCTTGCGTTGCGCAGCTTGCGCGGTCGAGGGGGGCATGGTCATGGGTGTGGGGGCGGGTTGCATGCGCGTCGAGGCCATTCTAATCGACGTCCCGCCGGTGGGTCGGGCTTCGAACGCTGTGGGTCGGGCTTCAGCCCGACGGGATTGCCGCATCCCCTGTGGGTCGGGCTTCAGCCCGACGGGGTTCGCGTCGATGCAAGGAAAATGCGTCGGCCTGAAGGCCGACCCACAAGGCCGACCTACAGCAACCCGCGCCGCGCGAGGTTGCGCATCAGCGCGCCCGTGCCCATCGTCCAGGGGGCGACGGTGTCGCTGGTCTTGACGCGATTGACGAGCGAGCCGAGCGTCGGCGTCGCGACGGTGACGACATCGCCGATCGCGTGCGTGAATCCCTGGCCGGGCCCGTGGCGATCCTGGACCGGCGCGAACATCGTGCCGAGGAAGAGCGCGAATCCGTCGGGGTACTGGTGGTTGCCGGCCATCGCCTGGAACGCGAGATCGAGCGGATCGCGGCTGATCGCCGCCATCGAACTCGCCCCGTCGAGCACGAAACCGTCCGGGCCCTCGACGCGCAGCGCGAGGTCCGCGCGCCGGACGTCCTCCATGGCGTAGTGCTCGTCGAACAGGCGCACGAACGGACCGATCGCGCAGGACCCGGTGTTGTCCTTCGCCTTGCCCAGCAGCAGCGCGCTGCGGCCCTCGAAGTCGCGCAGGTTGACGTCGTTGCCGAGCGTCGCGCCGACGACGCGGCCGTCCGCCGACACCGCGAGCACGATCTCGGGCTCGGGGTTGTTCCACGACGACTTCGGGTGGATGCCGATGTCGGCGCCGGTGCCCACCGCGGACATCGGCTGCGACTTGGTGAAGATCTCGGCGTCGGGACCGATGCCGACTTCGAGATACTGCGACCACGCGCCCTGCGCGATCAGCGCCTCCTTCACGCGCGCGGCCTCCGCGGAACCGGGCGCGACGGAGAGCTTCTCGCCGATGATCGCGACCAGGGCAGCGCGCACGCTCTCGGCCTTCGCCGGGTCGCCGCGGGCCTGCTCCTCGATCACGCGCTCGAGCATGCTCGACACGAACGTCACGCCGGCGGCCTTGATCGCCTGGAGGTCGTTGGGCGCGAGGAGCCAGGGACGGCGCGCGTCGCGCGACGCTTCGTCGCTGTTGCGCAGCACCTCGGCAACCGATCCCAGGCGCGGCAGCCGCGGCGTGCGCGCAGCGCCGAGCGGGTCGGGCAGGTTGAAGAGTTCGCTCGTGGTCGGCGCGACCGCGGCGAGGTCGAACACCGCATCGCCGCGCACGACGATGGGGGACGGACCTTCGCGGTCGGGAAGCCAGGCACGGCCGACCAGTGTCGCGCGGGAGGCGTCGCGCGGCAGCGCGCGGGCGGGATCGAGTGGGTCGAGCATCGCGGGCCGGAATTCGCGGGGACCGCGCATCATAGCGCGCGGTGGCGTGCCGGCCCGCGCCGTCAGGAGAGGGCGGCGATCGCGCGCACTTCGATCGCGCTGGCCGGGCAGGTGCGCACGCACGCGCCGCAGCCGGTGCATCGCGCGAAGTCGACGCGAGGATCCGGCACCGGACCCGCGTGCACGCGGAACCGGATCGCCTGCTCCTCGCAGGCATCGCCGCAGCTGTGGCATTCGACGCCCAGCCGGGCGAGGCAGGTGGCATCGATGCGCGCGAGCGCCGTCCACGGACGCCGCGCCGCAGCTCGGGCGGCGACGTCGAACGCGGGCTCGGGACAGGCATCGACGCACGCTCCGCAGAACGTGCACTCGCCGTCCGAGAAATCGATCCGGGCGAGGTTCGCCACGAGGGTCAGCACGTGCGTGGGGCATGCCTCGACGCACGCTGCGCATCCGGTACACGCGCGGTCGAATCGTTCCGGAACGTGCGCCCAGGGCGGCCGCAGCGTCGTCGCGTCGACGGCCAGCACCGCACGACGCACGGGGCCCGCGGGCGGGCCGACGTCGGCTTGCCCTCGTGCTGCGCGTCCCTGGCTGCGGGTCCCCATCGTCGCGCTCCTGACGATCGCGTCGAAGTCATTCTAGGCGCGTCAGGCGCCCGCGCGCGCATTTTTTTTCCGCCGCGATCGACGCCGGCGGAGAAACGCGGCCGGCCGGCATGTCGCGGTGCAACGAACAGCATCGGACCGCAACGGATTCCCGCGTCTCCCCGGTCGACCGCCAATGCCCCCAGGCGGGACCCGGGTGGCCACGGGACCCGGCGGCAGTGCTTCTCACCGCGACCGCTTCATGCCAGAATCGCGTCAACCCATCGATTCCGAGGCATCACGCGATGCTGGATCGCGACGGCTTTCGCCCGAACGTCGCCATCGTCATCGCCAACGGCAGGAACCAGGTCTTCTGGGGCAAGCGGATCCGAGAGCATTCGTGGCAGTTCCCGCAAGGGGGCATCAACTCCGGTGAGACGCCCGAAGCGGCGATGTACCGGGAACTGCGCGAGGAGGTCGGCCTCGAGCCCCGGCATGTCCGCGTTCTCGGCCGGACGCGAGACTGGCTGCGCTACGAGGTGCCGCAGCACTGGATCAAGCGCGAATGGCGCGGGAGTTACCGCGGCCAGAAGCAGATCTGGTACCTGTTGCGCCTGACGGGGCGCGACACCGACGTGTCGCTCCGCGCCTCCGACCACCCCGAGTTCGATGCGTGGCGGTGGCACGACTACTGGATACCGCTCGACAGCGTGATCGAGTTCAAGCGCGAGGTCTACCGTCGCGCGCTGATCGAACTCGAGCGCTTCCTGCATTCGCGACCGCAGACGCGACGCGAACGCCTGTTCGGCGTGCACCATCCGGCGATGCCGGAGAACTACGCGGCGCCGGTCGAAGGGTCCTGAGCCGCCGGGGGCGCGCCGGGAGTCGCGGCCTGCGTGAGGACGTGGGGACGCCGCGCGCGGCCGCGCGCCGTTCCGATGTCCGGCACGGGCCGCCCGCGGTCGCTTCGCCCGGTCAGAACGGCCGGCGCGCGCCCATCGCGTAGCCCGCGACGATGAACAGCGCGATCGCGCACAGCACGACGATCAGCGTGAACGGGATCGCCTTGTCGGCACTGCACTTGCGCAGCACCGGTGCGCCGAGGAAGAACGTGTAGAGCGCGTAGACCGCGACCACCCACATCACGAGCTGGGCGAATGCGCCCAGCAGGTGCAGGACGCCTGCGAGCCAGACGACCGTGCAACTGTACGCGACGAGCTTCAGCGACGAGACGTAGTCCTTCGTTCCGCCGAAAGACGGCGCGAGCACGTCGACGACCAGCGCCAGCACGGCCGGCAGCACGAGGGCGTTGACGTAGGCGGAGACCGCGACGCGCAGCGCCCAGAGCATGCCGAGTTCCGAGTACCCGATCAGCATGGCGAGCGGGCCGATGGCCGCCAGGATCAGGATCCAGCCGGTGTAGACCGACATCGCGGTCGCCGGCTCGCCGGCGATCGACCGCCATTCGGTCGCGGGCTCGGTCACGATGCCCCTGATGCGGTCGATCATCGCCATCGCTCGTCCTCCGCCACGCGGGCGCCGCCCGCACGAAGTTTAGGCGCGCGCCGACGGGCTGTCGAACGCCTGCAACGATCGGTGGACGAATGCGCGCCTCCGCCGGTGCTGCGACCGGCCGGCCCGGCGGCGACGCGCGACTATCCAATGAGGACGAGGTTGTCGCGGTGGATGAGTTCGGGCTCGTCCACCCATCCGAGGATGGCCTCGATGCGCGACGACGGCTGGCGCAGGATGCGCGCGGTGTCGGCGGCACCGTAGTTGACGAGGCCGCGGGCGATCTCGCGTCCGTCGGGCCCGAAGCAGCCGACCACCTCGCCGCGCTCGAACGCGCCCTCGACGGCGGTCACGCCGATCGGCAGCAGGCTCTTGCCTTCGCGCGCGAGCGCACGCACCGCGCCCGGGTCGAGCCGGACCTTCCCGGCGAGTTGCACGTGGTCGGCGAGCCACTGCTTGCGCGCGCCGAGCGACTGCGCTTCGGCGACGAGTTCGGTGCCGATCGCCTCGCCCGAGGCGAGGCGCACGAGAACTTCGGCTTCGCGGCCGCTCGCGATGACCGTCGAGGCACCCGATCGCGCGGCACGCTTCGCCGCGAGCACCTTGGTCAGCATGCCGCCGCGGCCGATCTCACTGCCGGCGCCGCCGGCCATCTCCTCGATCGCCGGATCGCCGGCGCGCGCGGTGCGCACGAGCGTCGCCTTCGGGTCGCGACGCGGGTCGGCCGAGAAGAGCCCCGGCTGGTCGGTGAGGAGCACCAGCACGTCGGCCTCGATCAGGTTGGTCACCAGCGCGCCGAGCGTGTCGTTGTCGCCCACGCGGATCTCGTCGGTGGTGACCGTGTCGTTCTCGTTGATGATCGGCACGACGCCGAGATCGATCAGCGTCCTGAGCGTGCTGCGCGCGTTCAGGTAGCGCCTCCGGTCCGCGAGGTCGTCGTGGGTCAGCAGGATCTGCGCGGTGTGCAGTCCGTGCTTCGCGAACACCGCTTCGTAGGCCTGCACGAGGCCCATCTGGCCGACGGCGGCGGCGGCCTGCAGGTCGTGGATCGCCTTCGGGCGCCTCTCCCAGCCGAGCCGCTGCATGCCTTCCGCGATCGCGCCCGACGAGACCCTCACGACCCCGCGGC
>DAOMBL010000246.1:0-5814 GCA_035427325.1 Casimicrobiaceae bacterium | reverse complement strand
GACACCTCGCGTGCATCGTCGGCGCAGCGGGCGGCGGCGCGGGCCGGGGCGAAAGTCGGACGAGCCTGACGCGTCCCGGTCGCCTCGGCCGGCGCACGGCGAGCGGGCGGCCCCGTCAGGCGACCGGGCGACGGTCCTCGCGCCGCGGGTGCACGCCGCCCAGCCCCGGGTGGTGCAGGTAGGACAGCGCCGGCAGGTAGCCCGCGTCGACCGGCAGCACGACGCCGGTGATGCACGACGCCGCGTCCGAACAGAGGAAGTGGATGCCTTCGGCGACATCCTCCGGCGTCACCATCCGTCCGAGCGCGCTGTGCCCGGCCATCGAGCGCGAATCGCGCTTGCCGGCGTCGATGCGGGCCTGCATCGCCTCGGTCAGCACGTAGCCGGGCATCACGGCGTTGACCCGCACGCCGTCGGGCCCCAGTTCGACGGCGAGGACGCCGGTCAGGTTCTGGACGGCCGCCTTGCTCGGCCCGTAGGCGATCAGCGGCATCGGATCGACGGCCGAGGTCGACGAGATGTTGACGATCGAGCCGCGCCGCCGCTTCGCCATGCGGGGCGCGAACGCGCGGCAACTGAGGTAGACGCCGCGGTAGTTGATCGCCCAGACGCGATCGTGCTCGGCGAGGTCGAACGAGGCGATGTCGGTCGCGTTCTGCAGGATGCCGGCCGAGGTCACCAGCACGTCGACCGGCCCGATCGCCGATTCGACGTCGGCCGCGAGCGCGTCGACCGACGCCTGCTCGGCCACGTCGACGCGCCGGAACTCGGCGCTGCCGCCGTCGGCGCGGATCGCGTCGACGACCTTCCTCCCCGAGACGTCGCTCACGTCGGCGACGACCACCACGTCGCCCGCCCTCGCGAGCCGCCGCGCCGCCGCGCGCCCGATACCGCTGCCCCCGCCGGTGACTACCGCTATGCGCCGTGCCGTCATGTTCGTGCTCCCGTTGCGTACTCGTGAAGGGTCCGCGCTTCGCCGCGCACCTCGCGCAGGATCGCGTCGACGATCGCGGTGGTCCGCGCCGCCGACTCGCCGGTGCTCGGACAGGATCCGGCGCCGTTCAGTTCGTCGACGATCGACTGGATGAGCGGCTGGTGGACGTGCGGCGGGTCGGCGACCGCAAGGGTCTCGACGACGTCGGCCCCGCGCAGGACCTCGATCGGCGTCGGCGCGGTCGTCCGGAACCGGATCCGGCCCGAGGATCCGACGATCTCGTTGCCCTCGTCGTCGGTGTCGGCGGCATAGCACCAGGCGCCGCTGCCGTGAACGCCGGAGGCAAACCGCCAGGACGCGACGATCGTGTCCTCGGGATCGTAGGCGCCGGCCCGGTTGCCGGCGTGCGCCCGCACCGAGGCGATCGGCCCGAACAGGAAGTCCCAGAAGTCGAGCGTGTGCACGGCCATGTCGACGAAGAGGCCGCCACCGGAGCGCTTCGCGTCGACGCGCCAGAGGCCCTCGGTCGACGAAGGCAGCCGCTGGTACTGGCGCGAGATCACCATCCGGACCTCGCCGATCGCGCCGCCGAGCACGAGGTCGCGCACGGCGAGGAACCGCGGCAGGCTGCGCCGGTAGTACGCGACCCACAGCGGCACGCGCGCGACGCGGCAGGCCGCGATCATCGCGCCGCACTCGGCGGCGTCGCGCGCCATCGGCTTCTCGACGAGCACGGGCTTGCCGGCGGCGGCGCAGCGTTCGACGTACTCGCGGTGCGTGTCCGGCGGTGTCGCGACGTAGACCGCGTCGATGTCGCCCGCGCTCAGGATCGCCTGAGCGTCGTCGTGCCAGCGGGCGACGCCGTGCCGGCGGGCGTAGTCGGCCGCGAGCGCGCCATCGCGGCGCATGACGGCCACGAGTGCCGAGTTCGCGGCCCCGGCGAAGCCCGGGCCGCTCTTGGTCTCGGTCACGTCGCCGCAACCGATCATGCCCCAGCGAACGGTCTTCATCGGCGGAAGGGTCGAAGGGTGACGCTCACCCGAGGGCGAGGCGCGGGCCTGCGATCGGGGACGAGGATCCGCCCGGCGTCGACGCGGCGGCCATGAAGCGATTCACCCGCCCGGCGCGCGCGCGGCGATTGCCCGTTCGATGCCCTTGATGCACGCGACGAGCGTCCGGTTGACCGGCGTCGGCACGCCGCAGCGCTCGCCGCCGCGCACGACCGACCCGTTGATGTAGTCGATCTCGGTGGGGAGCCCCTTCTCGAGGCTCTGCAGCATCGAGGTCTTGAACTCGGGCGGCAGGCCCGCCGACGCGTGAAGCCACGCGTCCACGGGCCGTTCGGTCGCGAGCTTCACGCCCAGCGCCTTCGCGACCGCCATCGCCTCGGCGATCGCCTCGAGCGCGCAGGCTTCGATCGCCGGTTCGCGATAGAGGTCGCCGTAGGTGAGCCGCGTGATGCCGGCGAGCGCACCCGTCCCCACGTTGATGAAGAGCTTGTCCCACATCGTGCCGACGATGTTGGCGCTGACGGTGGTTTCGAGCCCGGCCGCGGTGAACGCGCCGGCGATCCGGCGCGCGCGCTCCGTCACCGACCCGTCGAGTTCGCCGATGATCGACTCCTTCCCGCGCGTGCCGGCGATCAGGTGGCCGGGGCCGAGCACGACGCCGCCGGTGTAGGTCTTGCCGGCGAGCGTGCGCTCGGGTCCGACGACACGCCCGATGATCTCCTCGTGACCCAGGCCGTTCTGCATCGACATCACGACCGTCGACGGACCGACGACGCCGGCCGCGAGCGCCGAGCGCACGGCCGCCTCGGTGTCGTAGGACTTCACCAGCACGACGACCACGTCGACCGGCCCGATGCCTCCGGCGTCGGTGCGCGCCCGGACTTTCACGGTCCGGTCCACCCCGCCGTCGCGCAGCACGAGACCGCGCGCGTTCATCGCGTCGACGTGCGCCTTCCACGCGTCGACGAGCCAGACCTCGTGCCCGCCCTCGGTGAGCACGCCGCCCAGCGTGCCTCCGAGCGCGCCGGCGCCGAGCATGCAGATCTTCATGACCGACCTCCGTCGTCGACCGATCGCGTCCACGCTTCCGCGTCGCGCCGTCCCGGCGATCGCGTCCGCGACGCACCGCTTCGGCCGTTCGTGCCGCACGCGGACGAGCAGTGCGGTCGCCTGCCGAAGGCGCCGGCCATGTCCGCGTGCAGGCGCCCGGTCATCCCGGTGCCGCCCGCTCGGCCCGCGGGCGCCATCGGGCGAGCAGGCGCAGCGCGCCCTCGCGTGCGCGTATCGCGCTCTCGAGCGGGGAGAGCCCCGGCAGGCTCGCCCGCGTGACCGCCTCGGTCGACAGCGGAACGCCGGCGGGCAGCGCGTTCATCAGTTCGACGAGCGGCAGCGCGCCCTCGCCGGGCGGCAGCCGCCGCTCGCGCGCCTCGGTCGGGATTTCATCATCGGGTGGCGGCACGAGCGGCGCATCCGAGAGCTGGACGTGGCCGATCCACCGCGCCGGCACGCGCGCGAGGTCGGCCGCGGTCCCGCCCGAACGCACGACGTGCAGCAGGTCGACCAGGATGCGGCCGTTCGACCGGCCGGCGCGCGTGACGACGTCGACGGCGTCGCCGATCGACGCGATCGGCCTGCGCCAGCGCATGAACTCGAGGTCGACGCCCAGTCCGTGGCGCGCCGCGACATCGCACAGCGCCCCGAAGCGATCGACGTTGCGCGCGAGATCGGGATCGTCGCCGCTGGCGCCGCAGTTGACGCGCTGCGCGCCCAGTTCGGCCGCCGTGGCCATCCAGCCCTCGAGCGACGCGACGTCGAGATCGCGCGCGAGCGAGATGAACTCGGCGTCGAAGATCTCGACGCCCGCGGCGCGCGCCGCCGCGCGCAGGGCGGGAGCCTCGCGGCGCCCGACCGGATACACCTTCGTTCCGGGCGCGGCCGAGTGCATCCGCAGGCCGGTGCGACGATAGCCCGCCTTCGCCACGACATCGAAGAGTTCGGGCGGCCCGATGTCGAGCAGCGACAGGTGGGCGATGCCCAGCACGGGTGCGGCGGTGTCGGTCATGGCGTCTTCCATCGTCCTTCGCGCGCCGAGGCGAAGAGCGCCTCGATGACGCGAAGCGTCGTCGCCGCGTCCTCGACCGGCCAGGACGGCACGCGCTCGCCCAGCACCGAGCGCGAGAATCGCTCGAACTGCAGCGCGTACTGGTTGACCGGCTCGAACGTCCAGGTGCGCGTCGGCAGCGAGCCCGCGCTCCGTTCGTCGCCGACGAACACGTGGCAGGCCGTCGGACGTCCGTGCGCATAGGGAAAGTCGCAGCCGAGCCAGCCACGGCTCCCCAGCACGGTGAACTGCTGGTGCGACGCCCAGGCGTTCGGTCCGCCCTGGCTCGACACGGTGATCGTGGCGTGCCGCCCGCCGTAGTCGAGGATCGCGGTCGACAGGCGATCGATCCGGAAGCGCGGATCGATGTCGAGCGCTCCGATCACCCGATCGGGGGCGCGGCCGTAGACGAGCGTGCAGGCGCTGATCGTGTAGGAGCCGAGGTCGTAGAGCGCGCCGCCGCCCTGGTCCGGGTTGTTGCGGATGTCGTTCGGGTCGTGGAACTGCTTGGCGAGCGTGCCGTGCACGGCCAGCGGCTCGCCGATCGCGCCCTCGCCGATCAGTTCGCCGATCTTCGCCCACTGCGGGTGGTTGCGGTAGGAGAACGCCTCCTCGATGCGCCGGCCGGTCCGGTCGCGCGCGGCGGCGAGCGCGGCGATCTCGGCGGACCGGAGCACGAGCGGCTTCTCGCACAGCACGTGCTTGCCGGCTTCCATCGCGCGCACCGACCACTCGAGGTGCAGGTGGTTGGGCAGCGGAATGTAGAGCGCGTCGACGTCCGGGTCGGCGAGCAGTGCCTCGTAGGACCCGTGCGCGCGTGGCGCGCCGAACGCGTCGGCCATCGCGCGCGCCTTCGCGAGTTCGCGCGAGCCGATGGCCGCGAGCGTCGCGCTCGGCGCGCCGGCCATCGCGGGCAGCGCCCTCGCCCTCGCGATGTCGGCCGTGCCGAGCACCCCCCAGCGGACCTTGCGCATCTCCGGTCCCGGTCAGTCCGGCGTGGACGAGACGTCGTCGACCCGGTCGACGCGCGCGGAGCTTGCCGCGGATTCCCCGACGAGGGGTGGCGGCGGAGCGGCGATGCCGCGTCGCCGGGCGTTCGCGCGCGGGCGGGCGCGTCGTCCGAAGGGGAGCGTCAGCATGGTCGCGGCAGCCGTCGTCGACGCGCAGGGTTCGGCGTCAATAGGTCGCGCGCCCGCCCGACAGGTCGAAGGTGAAGCCGGTGCAGAACGTGCACTCCGGCCCGACGATCCAGGCGACCATCGCGGCGATCTCGGGAACGGTGAGGAAGCGCCCCATCGGGATCTTCGCCTTCGACGAGGCGATGTGCTCGGCGGTCATCTCGCGGAAGAGCTCGGTCTCGGTGATCACCGGGGCGAGCGAGTTGACCAGCACGCCGCTGCCGACCAGTTCGCGCGCGATCGACTTCGTGTAGCCGATGACGCCGGCCTTCGCCGCAGCGTAGGCCGCGATGTTCTGGACGCCCTCCTTGCCCGCGGCCGACGAGATGTTGAGGATGCGCCCGTAGCCCGAAGCGCGCATCCCCGGAATCACAGTGCGGCAGCAGTAGAACACGCCGGTCAGGTCGACCGCGAGCACCTTGTCCCAGACGTCGGGCGGATACTCCCAGGTCGGCGCGACCGGCCCGTTGATGCCGGCGTTGTTGACCAGGATGTCGACGCGGCCCGCTCGCGCGAGCGTCTGCGCATGCGCGCGTTCGACCGACGCCAGGTCCGCGACGTCGGCCTCGAGGAGCGCGGCCGGCTCGAAGC
>DAOMBL010000245.1:0-5835 GCA_035427325.1 Casimicrobiaceae bacterium | reverse complement strand
CGGGGGTCGGAATCGAACCGGCGTAGACGGCTTTGCAGGCCGCTGCATAACCACTCTGCCACCCCGCCGTGAACTTGTTTGGAGACGCCACCTGCTCTGCGGCGCCAAAGCATGAAAATTTGACGTGGACTGAAAATGCCGGAGGATACAGTATAAAACTGGAGCGGGAAACGAGTCTCGAACTCGCGACCTCAACCTTGGCAAGGTTGCGCTCTACCAACTGAGCTATTCCCGCATGGAACAGCCTTGAATTATAGCGTGTTTCTCCCGCTCGTCAAAATCGCGGTTCCGGCACGGTCCCCCCTAGGAAAGCACCGCCGCCATCGCCGTGGCGACCTTGTCGACGTTCTTCGTGTTGAGGGCGGCGACGCAGATCCGGCCGGTGTCGACCGCGTAGACCGCGTGCTCGGAGCGCAGGCGCTCGACCTGGGCCTTCGTGAGGCCCGAATACGAGAACATCCCGCGTTGGCGCAGCATGAACGAGAAGTCGGCGCCCGGCACGCGGGCGTGGAGCTTCTCGACCAGGAGCTTGCGCATCGCCTTGATGCGGTCGCGCATGCCGGCGAGTTCGGACTCCCAGAGCTTGCGGAGTTCCGGCGTCGTGAGGACGTTCGCGACGATCCTTCCGCCGTGCGTCGGCGGGTTCGAGTAGTTGGCGCGCACGACGCGCTTCAATTGCGACAGCGCGCGACCGGCCTCGTCGCGGCTCGCGGTGACGAGCGTGACCGCACCGACGCGTTCGCCGTAGAGCGAGAACGACTTCGAGAACGAACTCGCGACCAGCAGCGGCCCCGGCGTCGCCGCGAAACGGCGCAACACCGCGCCGTCGGCATCGATGCCGTCGCCGAAGCCCTGGTAGGCGAGGTCGAGGAACGGAACGAGTCCGCGACGGCGCACGGTGTCGACGATGCGCTCCCACTGCTCGGGCGTCGGGTCCGCTCCGGTCGGGTTGTGGCAGCACGCGTGCAGGACGACGATGTGGCCCTCGGGCGCCCGCTCCAGGGCAGCGAGCATTCCGTCGAAATCCAGTCCGCGGGTCGGGGCGTGGTAGTACGGATAGGCGTGGACGGTGAAGCCCGCGGCCTCGAACAGCGCGCGGTGGTTCTCCCACGACGGATCGCTGATCCACACCTGCGCGCCGGGGGTGAAGCGGCGCAGGAAGTCGGCGCCCACGCGCAGGCCGCCGGTGCCGCCGAGCGCCTGGACCGTGCAGGCGCGGCCGGACGACACGATCTCGCTGTCGGCGCCGAAGAGGAGCGCCTGCACCGCCTTGTCGTAGGCGGCGAGCCCGTCGATCGGCAGGTAGCTGCGCGGCATCGCCTGAGCGGTCAGGTCGGCTTCCGCGCGCCTGACGCACTCGAGGAGCGGCACCTTGCCGTTCTCGTCGGTGTAGACGCCCACGCCGAGGTTGACCTTGTCCGCGCGGGTGTCGGCGAGGAAGGCCTCGGTGATGCCGAGGATCGGGTCGCGCGGCGCCATGTCGACGGCGCCGAGGAAGGACGGGGGATGCGGAGCGTTCATGGGGCGAATCGCGGCGTCGGACGGGACTGCTATTCTAGCGCGCCGGCCCGGACGAGCCATGGCGTGTCGCGCCGGGCCGCGCCGCGCCCGCGGACGAAGGCGATTCATGCCACGAGGCCAACGGATCCGCGTCGAGACCCCCAAGCTCCCACCCGCGACGGCGCTGCGCGCGCTCGCACGCGTGTGGCGCTTCCTCGCGCCCTACCGCTGGCGGGTCCTCGTGGCTGCGGCCGCGCTCCTGGCCGCGGCCGGTGGAACGCTCGCGCTCGGTCAGGGCGTCCGCTTCGTGATCGACCGAGGCTTCCTGTCGGGGAACGCCGCGGAACTCGACCGCACGCTCGCGTGGGCGCTCGTCATCATCGTCGTGATCGCGTTCGCGACCTACCTGCGCTTCTATTGCATGACCTGGCTGGGCGAGCGCGTGACCGCCGATCTGCGCCGCCAGGTCTACGATCACCTGCTCACGCTGCCCCCGGGCTGGTTCGAAGTCTCGCAGACCGGCGAGGTGATCGCGCGGGTCCTGAACGACACATCGAAGCTCGAAGCCGTGGTCGGATGGTCGGTCTCGGTGGCGACGCGCAACCTGCTGCTGCTCGTGGGCGGGCTCGCGATGCTCGCGCTCACGAGCACGAAGCTCACGCTGCTCGTGCTCGTCGGCGTGCCGCTGACGGTGGCGCCGATCCTCGTGTTCGGACGGCGGGTGCGCAGGCTCGCGCGGACGAGCCAGGACCGCCAGGCCGAGCTCGGGGCCTACCTCAACGAATCGCTGCACGAGATCCGCACGGTCCAGGCCTACGGACACGAGGACGAGGACCGGCGCCTGTTCGGCCTGCGGCTGGACGAGGCGTTCGCCGTCGCCCGCGATCGCGTGCGCCAGCGGGCGGTGCTGATCGCCTCGGTGATCCTCATCGTGTTCGGCGCGGTCGGCATCATCCTGTGGATTGGCGGTCACGACGTGCTCGAGGGCAGGATGAGCGCGGGAGAACTGTCCGCGTTCGTGTTCTACTCGGTCATCGTGGCGACGTCCGCGGGCTCGATCAGCGAGGTGGTCGGCGACCTGCAGCGGGCAGCGGGCGCCACCGAGCGCCTGTTCGAGCTGCTCGCGATCCGTGCCGAGATCGTCGCGCCGCCCGATCCGGTGCCGCTGCCGGTTCCTCCCCGCGGCGAGGTCGATCTGCGCGACGTGACGTTCCACTACCCGTCGCGAAGCGATGCCGCGGCGCTCGAACGCTTCACGTTGTCGGTCCGCTCGGGCGAGCGCGTGGCGCTGGTCGGGCCCTCGGGCGCCGGCAAGTCGACGGTGTTCCAGCTGCTGCTTCGGTTCTACGATCCCGGGCACGGCTCGGTGCGCATCGACGGCGTCGACGTTCGCGAAGCGGATCCTTCCGAGGTGAGGAAGCGCGTGGCCGTCGTGCCGCAGGACGCGGTCATCTTCGCGACCAGCGTTCTCGAAAACGTCCGCTATGGAAGGCCGGGGGCGACCGACGCGGAGGTCCACGCCGCGTGCGTCGCCGCGCATGCCGCCGAGTTCATCGAGCGTCTGCCGGACCGGTACGGCGCCTGGCTGGGCGAGCGGGGCGTGCGCCTGTCGGGCGGGCAGCGGCAGCGCATCGCGATCGCCCGCGCCGTGCTCGCGGACCGGCCGATCCTGTTGCTCGACGAGGCGACGAGCGCGCTCGATGCGGAGAGCGAGCGCATGGTGCAGCTCGCCCTCGAGCAGCTGATGGCGCACCGCACGACGCTCGTCATCGCGCACCGGCTCGCGACGGTGCGGCACGCCGACCGCATCGTCGTGATGGACCGGGGCCGCGCGGTCGCCACCGGAACGCACGATGCGCTGGTGCGCGAGAACGCGCTCTATGCGCGGCTCGCCGAACTGCAGTTCGCGGCGGCACCCGCGGAGGTCGATGGATCTCCCGCAGCGGAGAAGGGGAGGGCGGCCGAGGCGTCGCGATGAAGGGCGATCCTTGTGGGTCGGCCTTGTGGGTCGGCCTTCAGGCCGACGAATTTCTTCCGCTTGGCCACCGACCCCGTCGGGCTGAAGCCCGACCCACGGCGGAGGAGTTGTGGGTCGGCCTTCAGGCCGACGCATTTCTTCCGCTTGGCCACGGACCCCGTCGGGCTGAAGCCCGACCCACAGCGGAGATGCCGCACCCCGTCGGGCTGAAGCCCGACCCACAGGACGATTGGATTGTCGGGCTGAAGTCAGACCCACGGCACGATCGGCATCGTCGGTTGCTGAGACCCGACCCACCGGCGTTCTTGCGCGACCGACGGGCCGCGTGCCAGGGGTGACATCGAACGATCGTTCGTCTTAGAATACCGGATTGCGCTACGACGCATGAACCGATGATCGTCACGTTCCCGAACAGTCCCTACGAACTCCACCAGCCGTTTCCGCCGGCGGGCGACCAGCCGGAGGCGATCGAGAAGCTGGTCGAGGGCATCGGCGACGGGCTCGCGTTCCAGACGCTGCTCGGCGTCACCGGCTCGGGCAAGACGTTCACGATGGCGAACGTGATCGCGCGCACCGGCCGGCCGGCGCTCGTGCTCGCACCGAACAAGACGCTGGCGGCGCAGCTCTATTCGGAGTTCCGCGAGTTCTTCCCGAACAACGCGGTCGAGTACTTCGTCAGCTACTACGACTACTACCAGCCGGAAGCCTACGTTCCCTCGCGCGACCTCTACATCGAGAAGGACAGCTCGATCAACGAGCACATCGAGCAGATGCGGCTCTCCGCGACCAAGGCGATCCTCGAGCGCCGCGACTGCGTGATCGTCGCGACCGTGTCGGCGATCTACGGCATCGGCGACCCGTCCGAGTACCACAACATGATCCTGCACCTGAAGCAGGGCGACCGCCTGCCGCAGCGCGACGCGATCAAGCGCCTGACCGAGCTCCAGTACTCGCGCAACGAGACCGACTTCCGGCGCGGGACCTTCCGTGTGCGCGGCGACGTGCTCGACATCTTCCCGGCCGAGCACGCGGAGAACGCGGTGCGCGTCTCGTGCTTCGACGACGAGATCGAGTCGCTGCAGCTCTTCGATCCGCTGACCGGCCACGTGAAGCAGAAGATCATGCGCTTCACGGTGTTCCCGTCGTCGCACTACGTGACCGGGCGGCAGAAGGTCCTCGACGCGGTCGAGGCGATCAAGTCCGAACTCGCGCAGCAGAAGGAGTTCTTCGTCTCGCAGATGAAGCTGATCGAGGCGCAGCGCATCGAGCAGCGCACGCGCTTCGACCTCGAGATGATGGTCGAGATCGGCTTCTGCAAGGGCATCGAGAACTACTCGCGCCACCTGTCCGGCCGTCGGGCCGGGGAGCCGCCGCCGACGCTGATCGACTACCTGCCGCGCGACGCGCTGATGTTCGTCGACGAGAGCCACGTGACGATTCCGCAGGTCGGGGGCATGTTCCGGGGCGACCGCTCGCGCAAGGAGAACCTCGTCGCCTACGGGTTCCGCCTGCCGTCCGCGCTCGACAACCGGCCGCTCACCTTCGAGGAGTTCGAGCGCCTGCTGCCGCAGACCACCTTCGTGTCGGCGACGCCCGCGGACTACGAGCAGAAGCACGCGGGACAGGTCGTCGAGCAGCTGGTCCGCCCGACCGGACTCGTCGACCCGGTCCTCGAGGTGAGGCCCGCGCGGACGCAGGTCGACGACCTCCTGTCCGAGATCCGGCTCCGTGTCGAGCGACAGGAGCGCGTGCTGGTGACCACGCTCACCAAGCGCATGGCCGAGGATCTCACCGACTACCTGGGCGAGCACGGCGTCAGGGTCCGCTACCTGCACTCGGACATCGATACCGTCGAGCGCGTCGAGATCATCCGCGACCTGCGGTTGGGCGAGTTCGACGTGCTCGTCGGCATCAACCTGCTGCGCGAGGGCCTGGACATCCCGGAGGTTTCGCTCGTCGCGGTGCTCGACGCGGACAAGGAAGGGTTCCTCCGCGCGGAGCGAAGCCTCATCCAGACGATCGGGCGCGCCGCGCGCCACCTCAACGGCACCGCCATCCTCTATGCCGACACGATGACAGGATCGATGAAGGCCGCCATCGACGAGACCGAGCGACGCCGCGCGAAGCAGCTCGCGTACAACGAGAGGCTGGGCATCACCCCGAAGGGCGTGCAGAAGCGCATCAAGGACATCATCGAAGGCGTGACCGACCTCGACGAGGGTCGCCGCGAGATGAAGGCTGCGCAGGCGCAGGCGCGCTACGAGCAGATGGACGGCAAGGATCTCGAGCGCGAGTTGAAGCTGCTCGAGAAGCAGATGTTCGAAGCCGCGAAGAACCTGGAGTTCGAGAAGGCCGCG
>DAOMBL010000244.1:0-5844 GCA_035427325.1 Casimicrobiaceae bacterium | reverse complement strand
AGGTGGAGGAATTTGGGGTGGCCACCGGTGGAGGAGTTTGGGTGGCCGCCCGGGCGCTTGCATCGTGCTCCGATGCAGATCCACGCCGAGATGATCCAGATGTTCGAGGCCGGCACCTTTGACATTGCACACCTTGAGCCATGGCTGCGGGAATTCGCCGCCGTCGCGGATGGATCCGATGAGCGCGAATACTCCCAACGCACAGACTCGAGCGGCAATGCTTGAGGCCCGTGCGTGAGCCAAGCCAATTCCCGGGAACGCAACTACTCCGGCAGATCGTTCAGCTCGTAGCTGGTGCTGCGTCCACCCGCAACCGATTTGCGCAGCACCCCCCGCGTCAGCAGATCATTGATGTCGCGTAGCGCCGTGTCCGGTGAACACCTGGCAATGGCCGCCCACTTGCTGCTGGTGAGCTTGCCCTCGAAACCGTCGAGCAGCCTGTTCAGCAACGTCACCTGTCGCTCGTTCAATGGCGTGGTCGCCCAGCGCTGCCAGAACCGCGCTTTGGTCAGCACTGCGTCGAGTGTGTACTGCGCCTGATCGACAGCGCGATGGACGGTATCGAGGAACCACGCAAGCCACTCGGTGACGTCCATCGAGCGCTTCTGGGTCTGCTCCAGGATGTCGTAGTAGGTCTTGCGTTCGCGCTGGATCTGCGCTGACAAACTGTAGAACCGCTGTGGACTGCCGTCGGCACGAGCCAGCAGCAGATCTCCGATGGCGCGGGCGATGCGACCGTTGCCGTCGTCGAACGGGTGCAAGGTGACGAACCATAGGTGGCCGAGACCGGCCTTGAGCAGCGCCGGTTCGTTCGACGCCCCATTCAGCCAGTCGAGGAAGCGGCTGGTTTCGGCCTCGAGGCGATCGGCAGGCGGCGCTTCGAAATGCACCCGCTGGCGGCCGATGGGGCCGGACAGCACCTGCATCGGGCCATTGGCATCGTCTCGCCAGCCACCAACCTCGATCCTGGAAAGGCCGGAGTAGCCGGTGGGAAACAGCGCGGCGTGCCAGCCGAACAGACGTTCACGCGACACCAGCGCATGACAGTTCGCGGTGGCGTCGAGCACCATCTCGACCACGCCCTCGACGTGGCGATCGACCGGAGCGAGCGCGCCGATGTCCACGCCCAGTCTGCGGGCGATGGACGAGCGCACGGATTCGACGTTGAGTTGCTCGCCTTCGATCGCGCTGGTCTTCACCACATCCTCGGTGAGTGCTGCGAGGCTCGCCTGATCGCGCAGCGCCATGCCGACGTCGGCCAGGCGCCCCATCAAGAGCCCCTGGGCACGACTGACCTCGGCCATCGGCCCGGCCAGCACTGCCAGGTCGAAGCGCCAGTTCGGCCAGTCGCTGGCCTGCCAGATGTAGTTGTAATCGCCGCTATTCATGCGGAGATTATGGAGCACAATCTCCGCACACGCAAGTCAATCGCCGCATTCTGTGCGGTGAATGTGGGTGGCATTCGCCGCATGGCGGATCGCTTTGCCCCAGAAATGGGTGCAAATGGGCGTCCTTTGGGTTGGCTGGCCGGAAAGATCAAGTTGTTTCGCATAGTGCGAATTTTCGTTTGTTTCGTTCATGTTTGCTCCCATGACGCTGTTTGAGGCTTCCAGGAGGCTGCCACGACCACGCACTCTCCCCCCATTCGTTGCCGACGGCCGAAGAAGTCGCCATCGCTCGCGAGAGCGGCCGGGCGCCATCTGCCTTCCTGCAGACCCGTGCGGAAACCCGGCAAGTCGAGATCCTCGGCGACATGGGCGCCTCCCACCCGGTCCGCGTTCCGGTGTCGGCGCTGCGCCTGCTCGTGGACGTCCTGACCGAAATCGGTGAGCGCAACGCGGTCAGCATCATCCCGATCCACGCCGAACTGGCGACCCAGGACGCGGCGGACGTGCTCAACGTCTCGCGTCCCTTCCTCGTTCAGTTGCTGGAACGCGGCGAGATCCCGTTCCACAAGATCGGAACGCACCGCCGCGTCCGCTGCCAGGACGTGATCGCGTACAAGGGGCGGATCGACGCCGAGCGCAGCAAGGCCCTCGATGCACTGGCCGAGCAAGCCCAGGCGCTCAATGCGGGGTACGAATGAATGAGTTCGAACGTCACCGCCATCTGCGACGCGTGCGTGCTCTACCCGGCCCCGTTGCGCGACCTGCTGATGCGCCTGGCAATGACCGCTCCGTACCGGGCGCGTTGGACGGACATGATCCACGACGAGTGGACGCGTAACGTCCTGAAGCAACGACCCGCCTCGCGCGGGCTTTTTCATGCCTGCCCGTTCGGGCCGCGGCGGACGCTCCCTTGGGACATAATGCCCATCGCGCTTACTGCGACCTGCGCAGACCATGGCCCGCGGCCCGACCCCGGCGAGGCACGCCTCGAGGCGATTGCGCGCCGTCGTGTTCATCGACGTCGTCGACTCCGTGCGCCTGATCCACCAGGACCAGGACGCGACGATCGAGCGCTGGCGCACCTTCGTCGGCCGGGCCGTCCACGGCGAGGTGCCGAAGCGCCACGGCCGGGTGGTGAAGACCACGGGCGACGGGATGCTGATCGAGTTCGAGAGCGCGCTCGACGCGGTCGATTGCGCGTTCGCGATCCGCGAACTGATCGAGCGATCCGAGGCGTCGATCCCGGACGAGCGCAAGATCCGGTTGCGCATGGGCCTGCACCTCGCCGAGGTCTTCGCGGACGAACTCGACATCTACGGCGACGGCGTCAACCTCGCGGCGCGGCTGATGCAACTCGGGCAGGGCCAGGAGATCATCGTCTCCGCCGCGCTGCGCGACCAGCTCACGAACAACCTCGGCGTGTCGATCGAGGACCTGGGCGAGCGCGAACTCAAGGGTTACGATCATCCGGTCCGCGCGTTCCGGATCCTGCCGCCCGGCGAGGCGTACGCGCCGCGCGCGCCGCCGCCCGGTCCGCGGCCGCCGGTCGTCCTGCCCATCCGCAGCCCGACCGGCGGCACGCTCTCGCCGGTCGCGCAACGCCCGCCATCGACCGAGGGTCGACCGTCGATCGCGGTGCTGCCGTTCCGCAACGTGTCCGGCGATCCCGCGCACGACTTCCTCGGCGACCTCGTCGCCGACGACCTGATCGCGGACCTGTCGCACCTGACCGACCTGTTCGTGATTTCGCGGCTCTCGACCACGCCGTTCCGCGACCGTGCGCTCGAACCCCGGGCGATCGCCCAGGCGCTCGGTGTCGGTTACGTCCTGTCGGGAAGCCTGCAGGTGGTCGGGACGAAGCTCCGGCTGCGGGCCGAGTTGAGCGAGGCGAACGCCGGCCGGGTGGCCTGGTCCGACCGCATCGACGGCGCGCTCGACGGCATCTTCGAGATGCAGCAGCGGCTGACCGGGGAACTCACGAAGCGGGTGGTGCCGCGCGTGCGCCAGCTCGAGCTCGAGCGTGCCCGGTCGAAGCGCACCGAGGACCTGACCGCCTATGAGCGCATGCTGCAGGCGATCGACCAGTTGCACCGCAGCTCGATCGGGAGTTTCGACGCGGCGCACGCGTTGCTGGAAGCCGCGATCGCCGCCGATCCGCAGTTCGTCGCCCCGCGCGCCTGGCTCGCGTACTGGCACGTGCGGCGCGTAGGCCAGGGCTGGTCACCGGGACCGCGCGACGACGCCTCCGAGGCGCTGCGCCACGCCGAGGAAGCACTCGAACTCGATCGCAACGATCCCTGGGCGCTGTCGGTGCGCGGACTGGTGTCCGCCTACCTGCAGCAGGACCTCGACGGTGCGATCAACGCCTACGACCGGGCCATCGCCATCAATCCGAATTCGGTGTGGGCCTGGGTCTGGAGCACGTCGGCGTACGCGTGGCGCGGCGAGGGCGCCGAGGCCGTTCGACGCGCGCCGATGGCGATCGAACTGTCGCCCTACGATCCGAGCATGTACGTCTTCACCTCGCACGCCGGCTCGGCGCACCTCGCGGCCGGCGAGCCGTCCCGCGCGATCGACTACCTCGAGCGCTCGCTGCGCGAGAACCGGATGTTCGTCGCGACGCACAAGCTGATGACGATCGCGCTGGTCCTCGCCGGCCGCAACGACGAAGCGCGGCGCGCGGCGGCCGAACTCCTGGCCCTCGAGCCCGGCTTCACGGTCGGCTCGTTCCGCGAGCGCTACCCGGGCCACCGGGCACCCTACGCGCCGCGCTACTTCGAGGCGCTGGCCGCCGCGGGCGTGCCGGCATAGGGCAGCCCTGTGCAACCCCTCGGTGCGCGCGACCTCGCGGACACATTCATGACGACTCGATACCGAAGCATTCGCTCGGTCGCCCTGCGGGACGCGCCGGGCGGGGCGATCGCGTCGCGTTGCCCGCCCTGGCCGTGGGGCCTGCCCCGACCGGCGGCGGGTGCATCGCCGATCGGTTCCCCCCACAGCTCGCTGCGCTCGCTTCCCCCCGCCGGGGCCGAGCGGCTCGGGACAGCCCGTCGGCGTACACCCCCGCCCGACGCGTCGCGCATCCGCGCGGTTACGCCGAGCTGCCTCCAGGCTCGGCCGCGCCGGGCGTGGCTTGAGGTCGGGCCCGCGCCGGCGTAGGCTGGGGGACGATCCGGCGTCCGGGCGGGGAGGGACTATGCGCGTGCCATGGTCGAACGAGAGCGCGGAGAGCGCGGAGAGCGCCGAGAGCGCCGAGAGCGCGGAAAGCGCCGAGAGCGCATCGGGGATCGCGGCCTACTCGGGTGCCCGTTCGAGCGCGCTCCTCGCGCGCGCGTTGTGGACGACGCACGGCGAGATCGCGCTCGGCATCGATCGGCCGGGCGACTACCGGGCGGACGACATCGTCATCGCGCACGACGAGGCGATGGAACGCTGGTCGCCCGCGGTGCGCGCGAAGCTCTACGCGCAGGAACTCGAGGCCGGATTGCACTTCGACGACGCGTCGAGCGACACGGGCGTGCTGTTCGGGCTCGACGCGAAGCCCGTGGCATCGGGCGCGTCGCCGCCGTCGTTGACCGGAACGTTCCGCGAGGTCGCGCGACTGGTGCGGCCGCGCTACGACTACACGACCGTACCGTCGGGGGTCAGCCCGCTCGGCAAGCCGCTGGCCGAGGAGATCGCGACGGTCCTCGCGAAGGCGGCGCTGCGCAGCGACCGGCTCCCCGAGATCCTGACGCAGGTCGCGCCGCCCTACTCCTACTTCGCGATGGTGCTGAACCTCCAGTCCGGGCGCCACCGCCACACCTTCGAACTGATCGGGGCGGCGCTGAGTTTCGCGTCCACGGTCGGCCAGCGCTTCAAGCACCATTTCCGCATCGCGCGTCCCGCGGACCGGTCGAAGCTGGTGCAGCCGGTGCTGATGACGCCCGGCCACGGCGCCTACCCGGCGGGCCACTCGACCCAGATGCACCTCGTGCGGCTCCTGCTCGTCGACGCGTGGAAACTGGGCGGCACCGCGGGCGACTGGCGCGCCGAGGCCGCGACGCAACTCGAACGGCTCGCGAACCGCATCGCGGAGAATCGCGTCGTGGCGGGCCTGCACTACGAGGCCGACAACGAGGCGGGCAAGCTGCTCGCCCAGCAACTCGCCGCGCACGTGAAGAAGCGCGCGGTGCCCGGCGCCGCGACGGGCGCGACGTCGCCGGCCTACGGCGCGCTCGAGTGGCTCTGGAAGCGCGCGGCGGCGGAAGGCGCCTGAGCCGGCGACCGCCGCGCCCGCGTCAGGGAAACAGTTTGCGCAGGGTCCTGCGGAAGTCGACGCGACCGCCGCCGATCACGCGCTTCAAGCGCGCCTGCTGCTTGATGCGCACACGGTCGTCGACCGCCTGGCCCGCGTGCGGGCGGAGCGACCCGGTGTGGCCGCCGGCCGCGAGGGCCGCGCGAATCCCGTCGGCCG
>DAOMBL010000243.1:0-5855 GCA_035427325.1 Casimicrobiaceae bacterium | reverse complement strand
ACGGGTCTTGCCGCCGTACCGGATCGTCGCGTGCAGCGCATAGACGCCGCCTGGCGCCGTCCTGGCGGGATCGAAGGCGAGCGTGAATGGCAGCGGCACCTGCCGACCCGCGGTGGGGATCGTGTTCGACGCGATCTTCACGGGCCGGTCGGGGCGGCTCACTTCGACCAGTTCCATGACGAGTTCGGCGTCGTCCGGCAGCGCGGCCTTCTCCCGATAGACGACCGAGCCGCGGACGACCTTCATGGTCGAGGCCGGCGCGGCCGGGGCGGCGCCGCCCGAGGGCTCGACGGTGGCGCATCCGGGAATCATGATCGCGGCCAGCGCGGAGGCAAGCGTGGCCGACAGAGTTCGAAGACGCATGGGCGCTTTCATGTGGGTGCGGACGATGCCACGACGACTCGCCGCGCGCAACTCCGCGTCAGGTCGAGGCCGTCTCCGCGCGACCCGAGGGCTGCCGGGCCGCCGGTGGAGGCGGCACCTGGAACACCTCCCGCAGGTAGGCGACGTAGGACGGATCATAGTCCATCGACTTCGACGGCTCGTCGCTGATCTTCGCGACCGGCTGGCCGTTGCAGCGTGTCATCTTGATCACGATCGACAGCGCCGGGTGCCCGAGATCGTTGGTGAGGTTGGTCCCGATGCCGAACGCCACCTGGCTCCGGCCGCGGAACCGCTCGAACAGCCGGATCGCCAGCGGCACGTCGAGCTGGTCGGAGAACACCATCACCTTCGACTTCGGATCGACCCGCATCGTCCGGTAGTGCGCGAGGAGCTTCTCGCCCCACTCGAACGGATCGCCGGAATCGTGGCGCACGCCGTCGAAGAGCTTGCAGAAGTAGAGGTCGAAGTCGCGCAGGAACGCGTCCATGCCGCAGACGTCGGACAGCGCGATCCCGAGGTCGCCGCGGTACTCCTTGGCCCAGGTGTCGAACGCGAAGCGCTGCGAGTCGCGCAATCGCGGTCCGACCGCCTGGCAGGCCTGCAGGTACTCGTGCGCCATCGTGCCCAACGGCGTGAGTTCGTGGCGGCGCGCGAGGTCCACGTTGCTCGTGCCGACGAACTTCGGCCCGATGCCGGCTTTCAGGGTCGCAACCACCTCTTCCTGCCAGTCGCGGCCGTGGCGCCGGCGCGTGCCGTAGTCGGCGATCCGGAAGTCCTGGTCGGCCACCGCGTTGATCCGCGCGATCTTCGCCGCCAGCCGCCGCCGCCCCTCCTCCCGATCCGGCGAAGGATGCCGCCGCCGGTTCCACGCTTCCGACACGATCGCGAGCAGCGGGACCTCGAACATGATCGTGTGCAGCCACGGTCCCTTGATCGTGATGTCGATCTCGCCGTCGTGGCCGGCGCGCGGCCCGACGCTCACGAAGCGGGCGTCCAGCCGGAACAACGCGAGCAGGTCGACGAAGTCGCTCTTGAAGAACCGCCAGCGGCGCAGGTAGTCGAGTTCCTCCGCCGTGAAGCGCAGCGAGCACAGGTCGGCGATGCCGCGCTCGATGTCCGGGATGCAAGGCACGAGGTCGGCCCCCGCGGTCCGGCACTGGAACCGGTATTCGACCTGTGCACCCGGAAAATGGTGCAGCACGACCTGCATCATCGTGAACTTGTACAGGTCGGTGTCGAGGAGCGAGCGGATGATCACGGATCGGGGCCGTCCGCGGGACGAGGGCTCGATGATACCGCCGTCACCCGGAACGCCCGCCCGGCCGTGGATCGTCCGCCACCCGGATCCGGTACGCGAGCCCGATCGCCAGGAGCGAGCATGCGGAGGCGAGCCATCCGACGCCCCCGAATCCGGTCAGCGAGCCGTCCCGCGCCTCGCCGATCATGGCGCCCGCGACGAACGCGGCCGAGCCCGCGCCGAACTGCTGGACCGCGGCGTTGAGGCTCATGAAGCTGCCGCGCACGCGCGACTGCGCGCTTCCCGAGACGAGCGCCATCGCCGGACCGAAGCGGCCGGTCACCAGCACCATGAACGCGACCGACACCGGCAGGAAGCCCGCGAGCGTGGAGCGCGGCATGTGGGTCAGCGTCAGGATCGCCGGAATCGAGGCGATCGCGACGCACATGAAGACGCGCTGCTTTCCGAACCGGTCGGCGAGGTGGCCGATCACCTGGGCGGTGACGAGCGTCGCGAGCCCGCCGGCGGCGTACATCACCGGCAGCTCCGCCTCGGTGATCCCCACGTTCGCGACCGAATAGGCGGCAATGAACGGGATCACCGTGAACCCGGCGAACATCAGGGCGACGACGAAGGCGAACGCACGCCAGTGGTTGGGAACGGCGACGACCGACCGCAGGCGCGCGAGCGCGCCATGCGAGCGGCCGTGCTCGACATGCCCCGCGATCGGCGGAACCACGCGCCAGGCCAACGCACCGACGGCGATCGAGACGGCGGCGACGCCGAGGAACGGGGTACGCCATGAGAAATGCGCCGCGAGCCACAGTCCGACCGGGACACCGGCGATCGCGGCGAGCGAGAACGCGCTCGCCACGAGAGCGTTGGCCCGAGCGCGACGCGCCCAGGGAATCACGTCGGCGACGATCGCGAGGATCAGCGCGCCGACGATGCCGCCGAACGCGCCCGCCAGCACGCGGGCGCCGAGAAGCGCCTCGTATCCCGGCGCGACGCCGCACAACGCCGTCGCGACCGTGAAGCCCGCGTACACCACCAGGAGTGCGTGCCGCCGGTCGTAGCGGTCGATCACGAACACCGCGAAGAGCCCGCTCGCCGCCGCGGCGAACGTGTAGACCGAGACCAGCAGCCCGAACGCCTTCGGCCCGATGTCCCACAGCCGCATGAGCTGCGGCGCGAGCGGCATCATGATCATGAAATCGACGACGTGCGTGAACTGCACGGCGGCGAGCGTCGCGAGCAGCGCGAGTTCGCGTGCGCGCGGAAGGCCGCCTCCGCCCGCGTCGCTCATCGCGCCGGGCCGCAGGACGCCGCGAGCGCGCCCGCGCCGCCTCGAACCGGCCGAAGGAAGCCGCCGGAACGTGGCCGGCCGGTCCCGGCCCCCCCGGTGTCGTCACCCATGGCGCCAAGGATCGCACATCGCCCGCCGGCGGCGCCTCGACAACCTCGCGCGCTTCGCTATCATGCCGGGCATGCTCGTCAACTGCGTCGCCTACCAGAACGGCCGCAAGCTCGCCGACATCGCGATCGAGGACATCAGCGAGTACGTGAGCCGGCCCGACTGCTTCGTCTGGGTGGCCGCGGCCGACCCCCCCGACAGCGAGATCGACCTGCTGGCCGAGGAATTCGGCCTGCACGAACTCGCGGTCGAGGACGCGAAGCGTCCGCACCAGCGCCCCAAGCTCGACGAGTACGGGGACGACCTCTTCGCGGTCCTGCGCACCGTCGAGCGCGCCTCGCCGGACGCCGACCTGTCCGAAGGTCAAGTGGCGATCTTCATCGGCCGGAACTACGTGCTCTCGGTGCGCAAGAACGTGCTGAAGGGGTTCACCGACGTTCGCATGCGCAACGAGCGCGAGCCCGAACTGCTGCGGCACGGCGCGGGCTACGTGTTCTACGCGCTGATGGACGCGGTCGTCGACCGCTATTTTCCCGTGCTCGACTCGCTCGAGGAGGAACTCGAGCGCCTCGAGGAGTCGATCTTCCGCTCGACGCCGACCCGCGCCAGCATCGAGGCGTTCTACGACCTGAAGCACGAGGTCATGACGCTCAAGCACGCGGTGGGCCCGCTGATGGAGGTCGCGGGCAAGCTCTACGGCGGGCGGGTGCCGATGCTGTGCGCGGGGCTGGGCGAATACTTCCGCGACGTCTACGACCACCTGAACCGCGTGAACGCCGCCGTCGAGCAGATGCGCGAAATGCTGCAGACGGCGATCTCGGTGTCGTTCACGCTCATCAACCTCTCGGAGAGCGAGACCACCAAGCGGCTCGCCGCCTGGGGCGCGCTGATCACGATACCGACGCTGATCGCCGGCGTCTACGGCATGAATTTCGAGCACATGCCGGAACTCAAGTGGGCGTTCGGCTACCCGTTCGCGATCGGGATCATGGTCGCCATCGACGCCTACCTCGCCTACCGGTTCCGGAAGGCCGGCTGGCTGTGACGCGTCGCCGCCACGCCCGCGGCGAACCGTCGTGCCTCGCCGGTCGGCACGCGGTCGGCGCGGGGCCCGGGTCGATCCGGGCTGCCGGTTACCGCCGGCTCTCGGCGACCGGGATCACGCGCTTGCCTGCCGCCCGCGGCGCCCGCGGCCAGTCGGGTTGCAGCGTCACGTGCCGGATGCCGTAGCGCTCGCGCAGGTGGCGCTGCGCCGCCGCGAGGACCGCGGGCCACGCCTCGCCCGACGCGACCCCCATGTGCGCCGACAGCGACACTTCGTCGGCGCCCATCGACCACACGTGCAGGTCGTGCACGTCGCGCACGCCCGGGATCGCGGCGAGCGAACGTCCGATCGCCGCGTAGTCGAGGTGCGAGGGCACGCGCTCCATCAGGACGTCGGTGGTCTGGCGCAGCAGGCGCCAGGTGGAGCGCAGGATCAGCAGCGCGACGACGACCGACAGGATGGGGTCGATCGGCGTCCAGCCGGTGGCGAGGATCACCGCGCCCGCGACGATCGCAGCGATCGAACCCAGCAGGTCGCCCATCACGTGCAGGAGCGCAGCGCGGGCGTTCACCGATCCGGACGCGCCCGACAGTCGCCACGCGACGAACAGGTTCACCGCGAGGCCGACGAGCGCCACGCCGAGCACCGTGGCGCCGGCGACCGGTTGCGGCGCGATCAGGCGGTGCGCGGCCTCGACCACGATCGCCACGACGATCGCGAGCATCGCCATCGCGTTGACGAACGCCGCGAGCACCTCTGCCCGCCCGTGTCCGAACGAACTCCGTGCGGTCGGCGGGCGGCTCGCATAGGCGTGCGCGAACAGCGCGAGACCGAGCGACGCCGCGTCGGTGACCATGTGCCCGGCGTCCGACAGGAGCGCGAGCGACCCGGCGATCCATCCGGCGATGGCCTCGACGAGCGCGAAGCCCGCCGTCAGCGCGAGTGCGAGCACCAGCGCGCCGCGGGCCGCCTCGTGTCCCCGGGCGGCCCCGTGGTGATGGTCGGGCGCATGCACGTGCGCGTGGCCGTGCCGCCGCGGCAGCGGTGCGTGATCGTGGTGGTCGTGCGGCATGGGCTCGCTCGCCCTCCATTGTCCTCCCGCCGCCGACGGGCCGCCAAGGGTCGCGCACCGGACGACGCCGCTCACCGGAACGCCGGCCCGGCAGCTACTCGCGAAACCGCACTGGTCCCGCGTTCTCGGGTCGCCTGGCGGTGAATCGGCGGTAGAACGCGGCCATGCGGGCGAGGTCCGCGCCGGCATCTTCGGTCGCCTCGATCCACGCGCCGATCCCGATCTCGCGCCCGCGGTAGTCGACGAAGGCGAGACCGATCGGCACGCCCGCCTCGCGCGCGAGATGCCAGAACCCGCTCTTCCAGTGCGGCGCCGCCGATCTCGTTCCTTCGGGCGCGAAGACGACGCGGAAATCGTCGTGCGCGTCGATCTCCGCGCGCATCTGACCGACGAACCCGGTGCTCTCGCGACGGTTCACCGGGATGCCGCCCCAGCGGCGAAGCCACGGCGCGAAGGGCGTCTCGAACAGCGTGTCCTTGGCGACCCAACGGAAGTCGATGCCGACGACCCACTTCGCGCACAGGCCGACCGCGAAGTCCCAGTTCGACGTGTGCGGGTAGAACACGACGACGCATCTCCGGGCCACCGGTCCGGCCAGCACGACGCGCCAGCCCAGCGCCCGGAGCGCGATCCACGCGAGCCTCGCGCGCACGCCTCGCGCGCACGGCGCGCGAATCGCCGGCGCGCCGGAGATCGTCGGTCT
>DAOMBL010000242.1:0-5858 GCA_035427325.1 Casimicrobiaceae bacterium | reverse complement strand
GCACTTCCACGCCGTTTATGGCGACTTCGAAATCACAGTGGAGATCGAGTCGGGCCGAGTGAATGGCGATTTTCCGAAGCGCGCGTTGTCGCACGTACTCGAGTGGACGGACTTGCATCGGGTCGAGCTCCTTCAAGCTTGGTCGTTGGCACGGGCCAGCCGTCCGTTGCCGCGCATTGAACCACTGGAGTGACTTTCATGTTGCCTCATATCATTGAAGCTCGGTATGTCTCAGGCCACACGATCTGGCTGCGTTTCAATGATGGAGCCGAAGGCGAATTGGACCTGTTCAGCGAGTTGCATGGCCCCATTTTTGAGCCGTTGCGAAGCGTTGAGGTATTTCGGCAATTCGTACTTCATCCCGAGCTGCGTACTTTGGTGTGGCCGAATGGTGCCGACTTCGCCCCTGAGTTTCTACGCTCGGCTCTGCGAGTTGCCGCCTAACCTCGCGTTCGGGCGGACGCGCCGATACGGAGCTTCTTGCTCGGTCACTTCGGGGGCGGCGCGCCGCTCACCTTGCACGTTAGGCCGCTTGTTGTGGGCCACGGTCCGCGCGGCGCATAATCGCTCGCGTGAAAGTCAGCGAGATACTGCGCCTGCTTGCCGACGAAGGATGGGTGCTCGTTGCCACGCGCGGAAGCCATCGGCAGTTCAAGCATCCAGCAAAGCCGGGGCGCGTCACAGTTCCAGGTAAGCCCAGCGACGAACTTGCGCCGGGAACTCTGAACAGCATCCGGAAGCAGTCTGGCCTGAGGAAATGAGGTTCACGATGCGCTACGCGATCGTCATCGAGAACGCCGGCCCCAACTACTCGGCATACGTACCGGACCTCCCGGGCTGCGTCGCTACAGGTGGAACCATCGAGGAGGCTGAGCGAGAGATCCGCGAAGCCATCGAGTTTCATCTCGAAGGCATGCGCGAAGATGGTTCGCCCATTCCGCCCCCGTCGAGCTCCGTCCGCTACGTTGACGTCGCGGCCTAACCCAGCGGTCAACACGGACGCGCCGTGGCGTGGCTTCGCCGGCCTCGCACGCGCCGGTTACTTGACACGTTGGCCGGCACACTGCCACGAGCATGCGCGCCTACGATCCAGATCGGTTTTCTTCGCGGACCCGGACGGAATGAAATGGGAGGTTGTCCACGAACCGCGCCTGGACGAACGTGGCGCCTGACCCTTCGTCGCAGTCGAATGGCTACAGCGGGTTCCGCCTGCCTGGGTCGTCGGGCGGGCGCGCACGCCCGTTCGTGCGGGCCGAGCCTTCGTAGCGGCGTGGCAGGGAAGATTTCCCCCCGGCTGGCGGAAATTGTCGAAGCGCTGCCGCTTCGACCCGGCATGCGGGTGCTGGAGATCGGGTGCGGCCCGGGAGCGGCAGCTCGTGCAGTCCTCCATCGAATTGGCAGGGGCCGCGTTCTGGCCATCGACCGCTCGCCCACGGCAATCGCGGCGGCGATGGCAGGCTCCGTTGCCGAGCTGGCGACCGGACAACTGGAGTTTCGCTGCGTTGCCCTCGAAGATCTGGTGCTCCCTGGGGGAGAGCCACGGTACGATCTGGCGTTCGCCGTGCGGGTCGGTGCGCTCGATGGCCGCCATCCCGAGGCGGGACGACATGCGTTCGAGCGGCTGGGGCATGTGCTCGTCAGGGGAGGCAGCCTGTTCATCGACGGTGGCGATCCACTCGTCGAGATGAGGCTGGCGCCGACGGGCCATGCATTCGAGTCGATGCCCATTCGCGGTGCGCCCCGATTCCGACATTAGGTGATCCGGCCAAGGCCATGCCATCCCCCCATTCGGACAAGCTCGCCGTGCTCATCGATGCCGACAACGCTCAGCCGGGCGTGGCGGGCGAACTCCTGGCCGAAGTGGCGCGCTACGGAACGGCGACGATCAAGCGGGCCTACGGGGACTGGACGAGGCAGAACCTCACGGGATGGAAGGAGACGCTGCACAACCTCGCCATCCAGCCGGTCCAGCAGTTCCGTTACACCACCGGAAAGAACGCAACCGATTCCGCCCTGATCATCGATGCGATGGATCTTCTCCATGGGGAGAGCGTCGACGGATTCTGCCTGGTTTCATCGGACAGCGACTTCACGCGGCAGGCAACGCGAATTCGCGAGGCCGGCCTCGCGGTCTACGGGTTCGGCGAGAGGAAGACCCCCAGGCCCTTCGTGGTCGCCTGCGACAAGTTCGTCTTCACGGAGATCCTCCGTCCATCGGAGGCGGGCCCCGGCGCGGTGGAAACGCCGCCGGATGCGCTGCAGCCGCTGCTGACCGCCGCGGTCAACGGGGTCGCCCGTGAAGACGGCTGGGCGCCGTTGTCGGGGGTGGGTTCCCTGGTGGCGAAGAACAGTCCGTCGTTCGACCCGAGGAACTACGGATGCCAGAAGCTTGGCGAACTCGTTCGTCGGCAGCCGTATCTCGAAGTGAAGTCGGTTCCCGTACCGTACGAATCCCCAAGCGCCCATCTCCATGTCCGGCTCAAGCAAGCCTGAACTCCGTCTGCATCGGACGCCCGCGCTGCGGCGCTGCGCTTGCCGGCGTCGTGCCGGTGAGGCGGAACGTCGGGCAGGTGGAGGGTGGGAGGTCGACCGCCACTGTGGCGTAGTTCCGCTTGCCCCATGTGCGCGGATTGACGGGAACCCCACGTGTCGAAGTCGGCATCGCCGCGGTCGCGGATGGACCGAATCGCCGCAGCGGCAGGCTCCGATGGCGCCTGCCAGGACAACGTACCCCAAGGAGATCGTTCATGGGCGTTCTTGACGAGCACAATCGCCAGCACACCTACGGCAACAGTCTCGGCCCGCCGACTTCCGTCGTCGGGGTGTCGGCGCAGGCGGCCATCGATGCGAACCGTCGCCGTTCCGACGAGGGCGGAAACAGCGGCAGCAGTGGAGCGGCGCTACGCTGGCGAGATCATCTGAAGATCGCGCTGTGGGCCCTGGTCATCGCGGCATTGATCGCGCTGGCTGCCTACTTCGTGGGCGGCATCGGCGCGGTGGCGCTCGGACTGGTCGCGTTCGTGGCCGGCCTGATCGGAATCAGCTTCCTGGTGGCGGCGCTCGTCAGCGCCCTGGCGTCCGGCCGGGGGTAGGTCGCCGCGGTCGCGCGCCGGGCCGGCTTGGGGGCGCCGGCACCGCGCCTGGGACTCTGCGCGTAGTGCGCCTAGCGTTCGACACGCCGTTCGGCGAACGGGACTCGCCGGCAACGATCGCCCCGGTTGCTCGGATCCGCCAAGGAATTCGCCAGCCCGAGCATCCGGGTTTCGTCGCGACGCCATTCCCCCGTCGTCACGAAACGACGCGTGCGTCGTCCGTGCGCGGCGCCCGATTCGGCGCGGCGGGCACCAGCCCGTATCGGGTCATGACCTCCAGGAGCTTCGTCCGTTCGGGTGGCCCACCCGCTCCGGCCAGCGCCCCGACCTCGCGGAAGAACTGAGCGCCGATGTCCGGCGTCATCATCACGAGCGTTCGCGCGGTCTCCTGACCGGGATTGCTGAAGTGGTGCACCGACCCGCGGGGCGTCGACATCCATTCGCCCGGCCCCAGGTCGCGGGTTTCATCGTCGACCGTGTAGCGCAGCACCCCTTCCAGCACGTAGACGCACTCCTCGTTGCCGGAATGGCTGTGGGGCGGGGGCACGTGGGCGCCGGCCGGAACCTTCATCTCGAACAGCCCCAGCCCGCCGTCGCGCGCTCCGTCGACGAGATAGCGAATCTCCAGTTGCCCGACTTTGACGACCTCGCTCATGACGATCTCCTCGATTCGATTCCCGGATGGGTGCGCGGCCATTCCGGACCTGGAGCGGCCGCGGACGGCACGCTTCCGTGCCTGCGAGACGAATCTAGTGGATTGCAGGATCGTGATAAAGGGTGTCTACTGGAACGCATTGTTGCCGGAATGAACCTAATGAAGGATCGGCTCGTCGGGATGCGCGTGTTCGCAGAGGTCGTGGAGGCGAAGAGCTTCTCCGCCGCCGCGGAACGACTCGGCATGTCGAAGTCGCTGGCGAGCCGGCACGTGAGCGCGCTCGAACGCTCGCTCTCCGCGAAGCTGCTGAACCGTTCGACCCGCAGGCTCAGCCTGACCGAGGGCGGCGCGCTCTTCTACGAGCACTGCGCCAGGATCGTCCAGGAAGCGGAACTTGCGGAGCGCCGCCTCAACCAGACGCAGTCCGAACCGGCCGGCCTCGTGAAGCTGACGGCCGTCCCGGCCTTCGCGGTCCGTCACCTCCTGCCCGCGCTCGCCGAGTTCCACGACAAGTATCCGAAGATCCAGGTCAAACTCTTCTGCAGCAATCGACCGCTCGACCTGGGCGTCGAGGGCTTCGACCTCGGCATCCGCGTGTCGTTCGTCCCCGATCCGAACCTGGTGGCGCGAAAGCTCGCCGCCAACCGGGGCGTGTTGTGTGCATCGCACGTGTACCTGGCGCGACGGGGGAGGCCGCGCCGGGTCGAGGACCTCCGGAAGCACGAGTGCGTGTTGTTCCCGCCGCTTGCACCCAAGGGGGTGTGGACCTTTCGGCGTGACGGTCGGAAGTACTCGGTGCCGGTCTCGGGCGGGCTCGAAACCGATGAGATGGACGTCGTGCGTGCGGCCGTGGCTGCTGGCCTGGGAATCGGCCTCTTGCCGCTCTACATGGTGGGCGACGATGTGCGGCACGATCGCCTGGTGCCGCTGTTGCGGCGATTCCGCGTCGTTCCGGAAAGCGCCATCTACCTCGTCTACCTGCCGAACCGGACGCTCCCGACGCGCGTGCGCGCGCTGATCGATTTCCTGGTCGAGCGCTTCGGACCCACCCCGTCCTGGGAGGAGGGGTGGTGAGCGCGGCGGCGCCGAAGCGGTTTCGAGGTGAATGGGTGCGATCTGTTCGTCTTTCGGTGTGGCAAGATCGCCCTGAAGAACTCCTGACGAAAGAATCGTCCGCCCGCCGGCAGTCCCGAGCGCTGATTCCACCTGCTCCGGATCCCGTTCCGCGGCAGGTCGCGCGAACGCAATGGCATCACCGGCGGCGAAGCGATGCCGCAACGGGGCGGGCGTTGTGCGCGGAAGGTGTCGCGACTCCCGATCCTGCGCCGGCAGGACCGTCGCCTTGGCCCTCGGATGCCACGCTCGGCAGCCGGACTCGGGATCCGCCGCAGCGGGTGATCCGTCCGACGATCAGCGGACGAGCAATGCGTCGAGCTGGTCGAAGGTTTCGGACATCCCGTCGTACGCGCCGGAGGCCATCCCGGCATTGGCCGCCTCCTTCGACGCGTAGCGATCGCGCACGACCACCCGCGTCCTGCCTGACGATTCCGTGAACGTGACCGTGGTGACCGCGCCGTCCGCGCCGCTCTCCTCGTTGGTCCACGCGAGGCGCGCGTGCGGAACGACTTCGGTGTAGGTGCCGTAGAACGCCATCGTCGAATCGCCGTGGCGGAACGTGAGGCGATACCTGCCGCCGACGCGCACATCGAGGTCGCAGCTGAGCAGAACGAGGCCGAGCGATTTCGGCACCCACCACTGCGTGAAGAGCTCCGGCCGCGTGAACGCTTCGAACACGAGGCGCGCGGGCGCATCGACGGTGCGCGTGATGACGATCTCCCGATCGGAGGCGCGTTCCACGCTCGTCCTGCCCAGCGGTGCGGGGTCAGCCCTTCGTCCTGCGTCCATCGGCCTTCTCCTTGCGTTTGAGCTCCTCGACGACGCAGTCCAGCGCGTCGAACCGCGCCTCCCAGAGCCGGCGATACCGCTCGGTCCAGGCCGCCAGTTCCTCGAGCCGGCGGGGGCCGAGCCTGCACGTCCGCACGCGACCGACCTTCTCGGTGGCGACGAGCCCGGCGCGCTCCAGCACGCCGACGTGCTTCTTCATGCCGGTC
>DAOMBL010000241.1:0-5871 GCA_035427325.1 Casimicrobiaceae bacterium | reverse complement strand
CAGGAGGTTTCGATGCCGAGGACGCGCACGGGTCAGGTAACAGGCAACAGGTAACAGGGATCAGGACGCGCAAACAGGAACGGGAGCGGGGCCCGTGTCCCGGGCGCTGCCGCATCCCGCCCGTCCCCCCGACAATAGCAGCGCAAGGCAGCACTTGCCCGTCTTCCAGGGCTACGCTATACTTATCGATTACCTGCGGTCCGGGACGGCAATGCCGACCCGGACTGCGCCAATCCCCTGATCCGAAAGCCGAATTCGACCGCCCATGCCAAGCGTCCGTGTCCGCGAAAACGAGCCGTTCGAGGCCGCCCTGCGCCGCTTCAAGCGCACCATCGAGAAGACCGGCCTCCTGACCGAGCTCCGCGCCCGGGAGTTCTACGAGAAGCCCACCTCGGAACGCAAGCGCAAGAAGGCGGCGGCGGTGAAGCGCCACTACAAGCGCATCCGCAGCCAGCAACTGCCGCCGAAGCTCTATTGATCGGCACGACCGACGGCACGACCGGCAAGGGGCGAAGCGATTCGCCCCTTTTGCATGGCGGCGGCCGGATCTCCACCTCCACCGCCGACAGGACCCCGCCATGACGCTCAAGACCCGCGTCCAGGACGACATGAAGGACGCGATGCGCGCGAAGGACGCCGCGCGCCTCTCGACGATCCGGCTGCTGCTCGCCGCGATCAAGCAACGCGAGGTGGACGAGCGCAAGGAGTTGGGCGACGCCGAGGTGCTCGCGGTCGTCGACAAGATGATCAAGCAGCGACGCGACTCGGTCGCCCAGTTCGAGGCGGGACGCCGCGAGGACCTGGCCGCGGTCGAGCGGGCCGAGATCGCGGTGCTGCAGGGATACCTGCCCGCGCAGGCGAGCGAAGGCGAGATCGACGCGATGATCGCCGAAGCGATCGCGAAGACCGGCGCGGCGGGCCCCGCCGGCATCGGCAAGGTGATGGCGATCCTGAAACCCGCGCTCGCCGGCAAGGCCGATCTCGCGGTCGTCTCGGCGAAGGTCAAGGCGAAGCTCGCCTGATTGCCGCGACGCCGCGCGCAGCACGCGCATCGGCCGGGATGCTGACGGACGGTGCGCCCGCTGGCGCGCTCCTTGCGGGACTGGCGGAAGCCGCCGGCCCCGCCTATGATCGATCGGTTCCCTGCCGTGTGATGCGTCCGCGCGGCCGGCCGCGGGCCGGCCGCGCGCGAAGCCCGGCGCGCCGATGATCCCGAACGACTTCATCCAGACGCTGCTCGCACGGGTGGACATCGTCGAGGTCGTCGACCGTTTCGTCCCGCTGAAGAAGGCCGGCGCGAACTATCAGGCCTGCTGTCCGTTCCACAGCGAGAAGACCCCGTCGTTCACCGTGTCGCCGACCAAGCAGTTCTACCACTGTTTCGGCTGCGGCGCGCACGGCACCGCGATCGGTTTCCTGATGGAACACGCGGGACGGTCGTTCCCGGACGCGGTCGAGGAACTCGCGCGCGACGCGGGGCTCGAGGTGCCCCGGACCGAGCGGCCCGGCGAGCGCGAGGAGCGCCGCGCGCACGACGACCTGACCGGGCGGCTCGCCGCCGCCGCGAAGTTCTACCGGACCGAACTGCGGAGCGCCCCGCGCGCGATCGAGTACCTGAAGGCGCGCGGACTCACCGGCGCGATCGCCGCGCACTTCGCGATCGGCTACGCGCCCGACGAGTGGACCGCGCTGGAGCGCGCGTTCCCCGATTACCAGGATGCGAGCCTCGAAACCGCCGGCCTCGTCGTCAAGGGCGATGGCGGGAAGCGCTACGACCGCTTCCGCGACCGCATCATGTTCCCGATCCACGACGCGCGCGGGCGCATCGTCGGCTTCGGCGGGCGGGTGCTCGACCGCGGCGAGCCCAAGTACCTGAACTCGCCCGAGACGCCGCTCTTCTCGAAGGGCCGCGAACTCTACGGCCTCTGGCTCGCGCGGAACGCGATCCGCGAGCACGAGCGGGTCGTCGTCGTCGAAGGCTACATGGACGTCGTCGCGCTCGCGCAGCACGGCGTCGAGTACGCGGTCGCGACGCTCGGCACCGCGACGACGGCGGCCCACGCGCAGAAGCTCTTCCGGCTCACCGACCACGTGGTGTTCTGCTTCGACGGCGACGCGGCCGGGCGCAAGGCCGCGTGGCGCGCGCTCGAGAACACGCTGCCCGTGCTCGCCGACGGCAAGGAAGCGCGCTTCCTGTTCCTGCCCGACGGCGAGGATCCGGACGACTACGTGCGGCGGCGCGGGCGAGCCGCGTTCGAGGAGGCGCTCGCGTCCGCGACGCCGCTCTCCGGGTTCCTGGTCGCCGAGCTGTCCGCGCGCCACCCGCCCGACACCGACGAAGGCCGCGCGGCATTCGTCGCGGCGGCGCGGCCCCTCGTGAGCCAGATCGCCGCTCCGATCCTCGCGGCGCTGATCACGCGACGCATCGCGGAAATCGCCGGGCTCTCCGATGCGCAGGTCGCCCCGATCGTGCAGGCACCGGTGCGCCCGGCCCGGGACGAGGTCCCCGACGCGCGCTCCCGCAGCGCTGACGCCGACCCCGCGTTCAGGCCGCGTCGCGGCACGCGATCGCCGGTCCGCCGGGCGCCTTCGCTCGCGCGGCAACTTCTGCAGGCGATCCTGCTCCAACCTTCGATCGTGCGCGACGTCGACATCCCGCCCGCCGGCGAGAATTCGCCGGACGCCGCGGCCCTGGCCGCGGTCGTGGCGTGGTGCGCGGGCGCGGGCGCGACGATCACCACGGCGGGCATCATGCAGGCGTTCGAAGGGTCCGAACACGACGCCGCGCTGGTCGCCGCGCTCGCCTCCGCGGAGGACCAGGGGATCTCGCCGGAGCAGGCCGCGACGCACCTGCGCGAGGGGGTCGAGCGCTGGCGGGCGCAGGAAGAGCAGCGGCAGATCGCCTCGCTGCTCGCGACACCGCTCGACCAACTCACCGCCGAGCAGAAGGACCTGGTGCGCCGCCGGATGGGCGCGCTCGGGCGTGTTCCGAAGGATTCTGCGGCCTGACCTGTGCGCGAGCCCGAACCCCTCTCGCCCGGCCCGACCGTTCCGGACATGAACCGCCCGGCTCCGGTGGGGAGCGCCGCGCACCTGTCGCGCCAGGCAACCACATGATATGATTTGAAGTTTTCCCGCGCCGGCCCCATGTAACCCGTCCGGCGCCGCGCCGGGCCGGTCCGCCTGCGGCCCCGTGACGATCGCCCAGACCAGGAAGCCCATGGCCAAGAAGCCCGCCCGCAAGTCGCCCGCGAAGAGCAAACCCGCCGCCAAGGCGAAGAAGCCGGCCGCCCACCGGAAAGCCGCGCATCGGTCCGTCGCGAAGAAGCCGGCAGCGACGAAGCCGGCGACCCGGAAGCCGGAACCGAAGAAGCCGGTCGCGAAGAAGGGTGTTCAGAAGCCCGTCGCGAAACCTGCCGCGAAACCCGCCGCGAAGAAGCCGCTCGCCGCGGCCGTCGCGAAGGCGCACGGCAAGACTGTCGCGCATCCGCCCGCGAAGCCGACCTCTCCCGCCCGCCTGACGCTCGTCGGCAAGGCCGCCGCGACGCCGGCAGCGAAGCCGGCCCCGGCTGGCAAGGCGGCGGCAGCGGCGGTCAAGCCGGCGCCCGGCGCGAAGCCTGTCGTCGGAGCGCCGGCGACCCCGGCCAAGGTCGATCACAAGGCGGCCGCCAAAGCCGCAGGCGAGATGGCGGCGAAGCTCGCGACCAAGCTCGCCGAGGGCGGAGGCCGCAAGGGCCGGAACGGCAAGCATGCGGACGCCCCGCCGCGCGAACTCACGCAGGCCGACATCGAGGCGCGCAAGCGCCGGCTGAAGAGCCTGATCGTGCTCGGCAAGGAACGCGGCTACCTCACCTACGCCGAGATCAACGACCACCTGCCCGACGACCTCGTCGACGCCGAGCAGATCGAGGGCGTGATCTCGATGATCGGCGACATGGGCATCCAGGTCTACGACCAGGCGCCCGACGCCGACACGCTGCTGATGGCCGAGGCGGCGCCTGCCGCGCCGACCGAGGACGTCGAGGAGGAAGCCGAGGCGGCCGCGAGCACGCTCGATTCCGAGTTCGGCCGCACCACCGATCCGGTGCGCATGTACATGCGCGAGATGGGCTCGGTCGAACTGCTCACGCGCGAGGGCGAGATCGAGATCGCCAAGCGCATCGAGGACGGCCTCAAGCACATGGTGCAGGCCATCTCCGCCTGCCCGACCACCATCGCCGAGATGCTGGAAATGGCGGCCAGGGTGGCGCGCGACGAGATGCGCATCGACGAGCTGGTGGACGGCCTGATCGATCCGAATGCCGCCGAGGACATCGAAGCGCTGGCCGAGAACGAGGAGGCTGCGGTCGAGGAGGACGAGGCCGAGGAGGAGGACGAGGGCGGAGCCGTTTCGGCCTCCCTGCTCCAGCTGAAGGCCGACGCCCTGGAGCGCTTCACCACCATCCACGGCCTCTTCGTCAGGATGCAGGGCGTGCTGGCCAAGAAGGGACCGCGCGAGAAGGCCTATCTCAGGGCCCAGCAGCAGATCTCCGGCGAGCTGATGAACATCCGCTTCACGGCCCGCATCATCGAGCGGCTGTGCGATTCGGTGCGCCACATGGTGGAGAACGTGCGCAACCACGAGCGCAAGATCCTCGAGTTGTGCGTCAAGAAGGGCAACATGCCGCGCGCTCATTTCATCAAGGTGTTCCCGGGCAACGAGACCAACCTGGAGTGGCTCAAGCACGAGGTGACCGGCGGCAAGCCCTACGTCGCCACCCTGATGCGCGCCGCGCCGGCCATCCTCGAGGAGCAGCAGAAGCTCCTCGACCTGCAGAACCGCATCGGCATTCCGCTGAAGGACCTCAAGGACATCAACAAGCAGATGTCCACCGGCGAAGCGAAGGCGCGCCGCGCCAAGCGCGAGATGACCGAGGCCAACCTGCGCCTGGTGATCTCCATCGCCAAGAAATACACCAACCGCGGCCTGCAGTTCCTCGACCTCATCCAGGAAGGCAACATCGGCCTGATGAAGGCGGTGGACAAGTTCGAATACCGCCGCGGCTACAAGTTTTCCACCTACGCCACCTGGTGGATCCGCCAGGCCATCACGCGCTCGATTGCCGACCAGGCGCGCACCATCCGCATCCCGGTGCACATGATCGAGACCATCAACAAGATGAACCGCATCTCGCGCCAGATCCTGCAGGAGACCGGCCAGGAGCCGGACCCCGCCACCCTGGCGGTGAAGATGGAGATGCCCGAGGAGAAGATCCGCAAGATCCTCAAGATCTCCAAGGAGCCGATCTCCATGGAGACGCCGATCGGCGACGACGACGACTCGCACCTGGGCGACTTCATCGAGGACGCCGCCACCCTGGCGCCGGCCGAGGCGGCCGTGTATGCCAGCCTGCGCGACGTCACCAAGGAGATCCTCGACACGCTCACCCCGCGCGAGGCCAAGGTGCTGCGCATGCGCTTCGGCATCGAGATGAACACCGACCACACGCTGGAGGAGGTCGGCAAGCAGTTCGACGTCACGCGCGAGCGCATCCGCCAGATCGAGGCGAAGGCGCTGCGCAAGCTGCGCCATCCGTCGCGGTCGGAGAAGCTGCGGAGCTTCCTCGAAGGCGAATAGGCCGGCGCGCTTCCCGTGGGTCGGCCTTGTGGGTCGGCCTTCAGGCCGACGCATTTCCTTCGCTTGCCCACACATTCGTCGGGCTGAAGTCCGACCCACAGCTTGGTGCGGCGTCCTGTCGGGCTGAAGCCCGACCCACGGCGGAGGGGTTGTGGGTCGGCCTTGTGGGTCGGCCTTCAGGCCGACGACAGGAGACAGAAGTCAGAGGACAGAGGACAGTCGCGCCGGCGATTCCGGTGGCGGCGCATCGAGCG
>DAOMBL010000240.1:0-5893 GCA_035427325.1 Casimicrobiaceae bacterium | reverse complement strand
GGGGATCGGCGGGCCGGTCAAGACGGCACGCGCGCGCCGGCGAGGGCCGCGTCGACGGCGGCGCGGCCGTACTTCGGCGCGAACAGCGCGATGAACGCGTGGACGTAGCCGCGCCGGAACGCGTCGCGTCGCAGGGCGAGGCGAGTCGTGGAAGGCGCGAACAGGTGGCTCGCGTCGAGCCTCGCGAGCCTCTGGTCGCGCGCCGGATCGAAGGCCATCTGCGCGACGATGCCGACGCCCATGCCGAGTTCGACGTAGGTCTTGATCACGTCGGCGTCGAGCGCGGTCAGCACGACGTTGGGCTCGATGCCGCGGGCGGCGAACGCGGCGCTGATCCGCGAACGGCCCGTGAACGACGAGTCGTAGGTGACGATCGGGTGTTGCGCGAGCGTCTCGAGCGCGAGTCTGCCCCGGTGCTTCGCGAGCGGATGCGCTCGCGGCACGACCACGCAGTGGTTCCAGTCGTAGCAGGGCAACGTGACGAGTTCGGGATAGTCGGCGAGCGCCTCGGTGGCGATGCCGAGATCGGTGTCGCCGGCGATCGTGTGCTCGGCGACCTGGCGCGGATTGCCCTGGCGCAGCACGAGGCGCACCTTCGGGTAGCGTTGCGCGAACGCTCGCAGCACGTTCGGCAGCACGTAGCGCGCCTGCATGTGCGTGGTCGCGATCGCCAGCGTCCCGGCGTCCTCGTTCCGGTACTCGTCGGCGATGCGCGTCATGTTCCCGATCTCGGCGAGCGCCTTGCGGGCGGTCGCCACGACGATCCTGCCCGCAGGCGTGAGCGTGGCCAGGCGCCGGCCCCGGCGCACGAACACCTCGATGCCGAGTTCCTCCTCGAGTTGCAGGATCTGCTTGCTGATCCCCGGCTGAGACGTGCGGAGCGCAGCGGCGGCGTCGGACACATTGAGGCCGTGGTCGACGACCGCGCAGAGGTAGCGGAGCTGCTGGAGATTCACCGGAGGGCCGGCCGCCGGTCGGTGCCGGCGCGCCACGGCTCGTGACGGGCGATGGGGACCGCTACGCTATCATAGGACCGCCGTCCGGCACGCGGCCCGCCACGCCCGGAGGGCGACACGGGCGTGCCTCCGGCCCCTCGTGTCCCAGCGATTCGCCGTCCACCCGACCCACCCGCAGCCGCGCCTCGTCCGGCAGGCCGTTGCGGCGCTCCGTGCAGGCGGCGTCATCGTGTATCCGACCGATTCCTGCTACGCGCTGGGATGCGCGCTCGACGCGTTCGATGCGGCCGGGCGCATCCGCGCCATCCGCGGCATCGACGAGCGCCACCACCTGACGCTCGTCTGCCGGGATCTCGCGCAGGCGGGGCGCTACGCCCGGCTCGACAACTGGCAGTTCCGCCTGGTGCGGCAGGGTGTGCCCGGCGCCTTCACCTTCCTGCTGCCCGCGACCCGCGATGTCCCGCGCCGGGTGAGGCATCCGAGGCGAAGCACGATCGGACTGCGGGTTCCCGCGCACCCGGTCGCCGCCGCGATCGTCGCGGAACTGGGCGAACCGATCCTGTCGTCGTCGCTCGTTCTCGAAGGCGAGAGCGCGCCGCTCAACGAAGGCGACGCGATCGTGGCGGCCGTCGGACGGCGCATCGACGCGTTCGTGGACGCGGGGCCCTGCGCGGGCGTGGCGTCGACCATCGTCGATCTCGCGACGCCGCCGGGCGTGGTCGTGCGTGTGGGGCGCGGCGATCCGGCTTCCCTGGGCCTCGCCTGAGGCCCGCGGGTCGGTCCGTCCGATCTGCGGTAGAATCCCCGCCGATGGACCTGTCGCTCGAGCGGATCGCGCTGGCCGCGATTCCGATCATCCTGGCGATCACGGTGCACGAGGCGGCCCACGGCTACGTGGCCCGGATGTTCGGCGACGGCACGGCATGGATGCTGGGCCGCGTCACCCTGAATCCGCTGAAGCACATCGACCCGGTCGGGACCGTGCTCGTGCCGTTCGCCACGCTCCTCCTGGGCGGGTTCCTGTTCGGCTGGGCGAGACCGGTGCCGGTGAACTTCGGCAACCTGCGGCACCCGAAGCGCGACATGCTGTGGGTCGCGGCGGCGGGGCCCGGCGCGAATTTCGTCATGGCGTTGCTGTGGGCGGTGCTGGCCGGACTCGCGTCCGGGAAGGGGGCGCTCGCGAGCGCCGGGCTCTTCTACATGGCGCTCACCGGAGTCGTGATCAACGTGTCGCTGATGGTCGTCAACCTGCTGCCGATCCTGCCGCTCGACGGAGGGCGCATCCTGCTCTCGCTCCTGCCCCGGTCGCTCGCCGTCCCCTACTCGAACACCGAGCGCTACGGGTTCGTCGTCGTGATCGGACTCATCGTCGTGCTCACGTACACCGGCACGCTGGGGCTCGTCCTCGGGCCGCCGTACCGCGCGGCCGTCTCCGCGATCGGCGCGCTCACCGGCGTCGACCTTCGACTCGGAATCTGAACGCCCGCCATGTACGCCGACCGCGTGCTCTCCGGCATGCGCCCGACCGGGCGCATGCACATCGGCCACTACCACGGCGCGCTGCGCAACTGGATCCGGCTGCAGGAGGAGCACGAGTGCCTGTTCTTCGCCGCCGACTGGCACGCGCTGACGACGCACTTCGACGAGACCGAGTCGATCGCGGACACGACCTGGGAGATGTTCGTCGACTGGCTCGCCGCGGGGCTCGACCCGACGCGCGCCACGCTGTTCATCCAGTCGCGCGTGCCCGAGCACGCCGAACTGACGCTGCTCCTCGGCATGATCGCGCCGGTCGGCTGGCTCGAGCGCGTGCCGACCTACAAGGACCAGCAGCAGAAGCTCGCCGACCGCGACCTGTCGAACTACGGCTTCCTCGGCTATCCGGTGATGCAGAGCGCGGACATCCTGATCTACCGCGCGAACATGGTGCCGGTCGGCGAGGACCAGGTCTCGCACATCGAGTTCACCCGGGAACTCGCACGGCGCTTCAACCACATCTACGGGCAGGAGCCCGGCTTCGAGGAGAAGGCGACCGCCGCGGTGAAGAAGCTCGGCGCCCGCAAGGCGAAGCGCTACAAGGAACTGCGCGCCGCCTTCCAGGAGAAGGGCGACGAGGCTGCGCTCGCCGCCGCGCGCGCACTGCTCGAGGACACTCAGAACCTGTCGCTGGGCGACCGCGAGCGGCTGTTCGGCTGGCTCGAGGGCGCGCGCCGGGTGATCCTGCCCGAGCCGCAGCCGCTCCTGACCGCGACGCCGCGCGTGCCCGGCCTCGACGGCGACAAGATGTCCAAGTCGCGCGGCAACGCGATCTTCCTGCGCGAGGATCCCGCCGAGGTCGCGCGCAAGGTGCGCACGATGCAGACCGATCCGGCGCGCGTGCGCCGCAGCGACCCGGGCAACCCCGAACGCTGCCCGGTGTGGCCGCTGCACCAGGTCTACTCGGACCAGGCGACGCGCGACTGGGTGTGGAAGGGCTGCACCACCGCGAGCATCGGCTGCCTCGAGTGCAAGCAGCCGGTGATCGACGCGATCATCCGCGAGCAGGCCCCGATCCACGAACGTGCGCAGAAGTACCTCGACGACCCCCAGCTCGTGCGCAACATCGTGGCCGACGGCTGCGAGAAGGCGCGCGAGATGGCGGAGGAAACCATGGCCGACGTACGCGAGGCGATGGGCCTCCGCTACGGCTGACCCGCGCGATGTCCGCCGAAGCCTCGCTCGACCTCGAGCATCCGTCGCCCGCGCCGCGGCCGCTCGCGCGCGTCTACGGCGAGCCGCTCGCCGAGCTGCCGGCCGACCTCTACATCCCGCCCGAGGCCCTCGAGGTGTTCCTCGAGACCTTCGAGGGCCCGCTCGACCTGCTGCTCTACCTGATCCGGCGGCAGAACGTCAACGTGCTCGACATCCCGATGGCGGAACTCACGCGCCAGTACCTGGGCTACGTCGAGATGATGAGGCGCACGCAGCTCGAGCTCGCGGCCGAGTACCTGCTGATGGCGGCGGTGCTGATCGAGATCAAGTCGCGGCTCCTGCTGCCGCGTCCGCCGACCGCGCCCGGCGAAGAGCCGGAGGATCCGCGCGCCGAACTGGTGCGCCGGCTCCTCGAATACGAGCGCATGAAGGCGGCCGCGCGGGCCATCGACGAACTGCCGCACGCCGGGCGCGACTATGCGGTGGTGCGCGTGTGGTTCGAGCGCGTCGCGACGCAGCGCTTCGCCCGGGTCCACCCCGAGGACCTGCGCGCGGCGTGGGCCGGGCTCGTGCAGCGCGCGCGCGTCAACCGCCACCACCTCGTCACGCGCGAGCAGCTCTCGGTGCGCGCGGAGATGAGCCGCATCCTGAAGGCGCTGGAGCCGGGCCGCTACGTGGAGTTCACGGCGCTGTTCGCGGCGCACGCGGACGTGCCGCACCTGGTCGTGACCTTCCTCGCGCTGCTCGAGCTCGCGCGCGAACAGCTCGTCGACCTGAGCCAGGCCGAAGCCTATGCTCCGATCCACGTCCATGCGAAAGGCGAGGGCGGGTTCGCCCTCGCGAGCGATCTGCCATGACCGACGAAGACCATCGGGCCGAAGCCCCGCCCGCGGAACTGCCCGCGAACGCCGGCGAAGTGAGCGACCTCGGCGAGGTGAAGCGCGTCCTCGAGGCGACGCTCCTCGTCGCGGGTGAAGCGGTCGCCGCGAACGAACTCGCGCGGCTGTTCGACCCGCCGCTCGACGCGGAAACGGTGCGCAAGCTCCTGGGCGAGATACGCGACGACTGGTCCGGACGCAAGGTCGAACTGGTCCAGGTCGCGTCGGGGTGGCGCTTCCAGGCGACGCCCTCGCTGCAGTCCTACCTCGACCGGCTCTCGCCCGAGAAGCCTCCCCGCTACTCGCGCGCGGTGATGGAGACGCTCGCCATCATCGCCTACCAGCAACCCGTCACCCGCGGCGACATCGAGGCCATCCGCGGGGTCGCCGTGTCCACGAACGTCGTCAAGGCGCTCGAGGACCGGCAGTGGATCGAGGCGGTCGGCCACCGCGAGACGCCGGGACGTCCGGCGCTCTACGCGACGACCCGCACCTTCCTCGACGACCTCGGCCTGCGCTCCCTCGCGGAGCTGCCCCCCCTGGCCGAGCTCGACGCCTCAACCCTCCTGGAGATCCCCGATGCCCCAGCCAAGGCCGCCGAGGCGGCACTCGCACTCGCGACCCCGATCCTCGGGCCCGATGCGGCAGTCGACCCTGCATCCCCACCAGTCGAGCCTGGCGATGCAGGGGTTCGAGGCGAGCCTTCCGCCTCCGAGACACAAACGCTCCACTGACGAGGTCTTCTCGGAGCCGCAGCGCCTGCACAAGGTGCTGGCGAGCTGCGGGTTCGGCTCGCGCCGCGCGATGGAGGACATGATCCTCGCCGGCCGGATCACCGTGAACCGGATGCCGGCGGAGATCGGCCAGAAGGTCGGCCCCGGCGACGAGGTCCGCATCAACGGCGAGCCGGTGAAGGTGCGCTTCGCCGAGCCGAAGGCGCGCGTGCTCGTCTACCACAAGCCGGCGGGCGAACTCGTGACCCGCGACGACCCGGACGAGCGTCCGACCGTGTTCGGCATGCTGCCGGCGATCCACGATGGACGCTGGATCGCGGTCGGCCGCCTCGACTACAACACCGAGGGCCTGCTGCTGTTCACCAATTCGGGCGAACTCGCCAACCGCCTGATGCATCCGCGCTACGAGGTCGAGCGCGAATACGCGGTGCGCGTGCTCGGGCGGCTCTCCGACGAGCAGGTCGCGACGCTGCTGCGCGGCGTCGAACTCGACGACGGCCCGGCGAAGTGCGAGAAGGTCGAGGACGCCGGCGGCGACGAGGACGCCTCGAACCACTGGTACAAGGTCGTCGTCAAGGAAGGGCGGAACCGCGAGGTGCGCCGCCTGTTCGAGACGCTCGGCCTCACGGTGTCG
>DAOMBL010000239.1:3788-5905 GCA_035427325.1 Casimicrobiaceae bacterium | reverse complement strand
ATCGTCGATCCAGTAGACGCTGCCGGCCGGAGCCGCCCGCAGGGCGTCCTTGGGTTGCCGGAGCGCGAGGTCCCAGCCGCTCACCACCTCGGCGCGCGGAACGGCGGCGCAGGTCAGTCTTCCCTTGATGTCGTGGAGCGCGATTCGCCGATCGTCATCCACACCGGGAAGCAACCATCCGTCGCGGAAGATGCCCGGCGTCGTCAGCACCACCCGGCAGCGGCGCGCGCGGGCGATGGCGTCGAAGTCGGCACATGGGCGGGCGTATTCCACCGCGTGCAGTGCGGCGCCCCTTCCGTCGCCACCAAGGCGCAAGACTCCGCTGGCGGGCGGCTCTGCGCCCCTTATGGCCGCGAGAAAACCCACGCCGCGGCTGAACGCGATCTGCTCGACGGTGAAGAGCTTTCCATCCTCCGAACTTCCGGTTGCGGAGTCGAGTCCGACGCCGACCCGGGTGTCCACTTTCCAGAGGACATCCGCCTGGACCAGCTGCGAGTCTGACGGCACGCCTCCGGCGAGGTATTCGCCCCACGCCGCCTGCGTGAGCCAATGACCGCCAACGGCCTTGCCTCGGCGGGCCTCCACGCGCACGGGCCAAAGCGCAAGAGGCGCGGAACTGGCAAGCCCGGCCGCCGGTGTCACGGGTCGCAGACGGTCGATCTTGAATCCTTTGTCACGGTCCCCGGTCACGATCAGATCCGCGGGAAGTGCGTGGAGCGTTTCGATCTCGCCGGTAGGGCCGCGACGCGCGAGGTCCAGGGCCACCAGTTCGAACGACCCCGGCTCGGCCGGAGTTCCCAGGGTCGGATGGCGGGTCGCGCCCCTCGAGAATGCGGCGACGTCGACTCCGTCGGCGGCGAGTATCATCGAACGCAGTGCGCCGGCAACTGCCGAAGGCCACGGGAGCACGAGGCTCTCGCCAAGACTGCCCGAGGCGCCGAACAGTTTGTTGCCACGCAGGGACAACACGTCCAGCGGCTCGATGAAACGGTAGGCGATACTCATCGATTCACTCTCGACTGCGGGTTTCGCGAGCCAGGAACTCGGCGACGCTCATGAAGTGCTGCAGCCAATCGAGCGCATTGGGCCGACGCGGGTGCTGTTGCGGATCGAGGGCGGCGTCCGCCAATCGCCGGGCCAGGCCCGGCACGTCGTGCTCTTTGCGCGCCAGGGGGTCGGCCTGCCGCTCCAGTTGATAGGCGAGCAGCGAGGCCAGCAGCGGGGCCAGCAGATCCGGCCGGTCGTCCGGTAGGTCCTTGAGCCACTCGAAGGTGTTGTAGGCGGCCCGGCGCGAGACTCCGTCGGCGCCCAGGAAGCGCCGAAGGTCGACGAGCAGCGGTACGGCGCTCCACTTCGCTGTCACACGCAGGGCGCCTCCCGAGCGCTTGATGACGGCGAGGCTGAACGCGTCGCGCGCGCCCTCGTTCTTGGCGCGCCGCTCGGCGGTGCGAAGTTCGCGCATGACCGCGGAGAGCGGCGCCTGATGGTGCGCGACGACTGCGCCGCAACTCGCGGTAGCGCGCTCGCCCATCATCCTCATGAGGCGCCAGCGATTTCCGGACTTCTCGCGCAGCAGCGCGAACCCATGCTTCAGAGCCAGTCCTTCGAGGTCTCCGTCGACGTGCGCCGGATCGTGCCCCGAATATGCGGTGCGCAATCGAAGCATGGCCGGCAGCAGGTCCGCCACCGGCAGCATGGCAAGGACGTCGTCACCGCCGGCATAGATCAGCCTGCCGAGATGCTCACTCTCCACCACGTGGCGAGCGACGACGAGCGAGAAGTCGTTGAGCGCGGCCGAAATCGCCAGGTGGCGATTGGGCGACATCGCCCGCAGCTGGTCCGCATACGCGCGCAGCAACGGCTGGCGATCCGCCCGGCTGTCGAATCCGGAGCGAACCTGCGGGTGGAAGCTCTCGCGGTAGCTGATGGCGTGCTGGTCGTCGCCGGCGAGCCACGCGCCCATGTGATCACCATCCATCAGCAACATGCCGTAGTAGGACTCGAGCCGCTCGCCGTCCCCCCCGTTGCTGCCCAGCGTGCGTTGCACGATCCGTCGATTCCGTGCCTCGTCGTCCTGCCCGGCGAGGAAGGGCACATCCTCAACCCGGTGGTGAGCG
>DAOMBL010000239.1:0-3778 GCA_035427325.1 Casimicrobiaceae bacterium | reverse complement strand
CGGAAGCGCGACAGGCTCCGCTGAGACTCGCTCGAGTGCGGCCGCGAGATCCTCATCACCGCTTCCCCCGCGCTCCAGCCATCGATCGAGCTGGTAGGCGAGCGCCATCGTGTGCGTCGATACGACGAACCGTTGCGCGCTGCCGCTGTCGGCGACGCTGCGCACCGCGCGGCCGACTTCCTCGGCGAACAGCGTGGGCCATAGTCGTTTCAGCGCGGCCAGCGCACCGAGGTGCTCGCCCGGCTTCGCCCACGCGGGCTTTTTTGCCGCCACCCTGGCCCAGAGCGTGTCGTCCTGCTGGCGATACGAATGCCGCAACTGCGCCGGATCGGCGGTCAGCCACTCCGTTTCCCCGGTCAGCGAGCAGCGCCAGCCTCGTTGGGGACTCTGGGAAAAGGGCCGGACCGCCTTGGCGGCAGCCAGCGCACGCTCGGCCAGATCGTGAACGGCAGGATAGGTGACGCCGGGGTTGGGCGAGTGGAACGTAGTGTTGTCGTCCCACTTGAGTTCCTTGCACAGCACCTTCCAGGCGGGGCTTGCGAGGAATCCGCAGGGCTCCCCGGTCGCAACGCCGTGGAACGGCGCCATTGCCTCGGCAAGGGCCGAAGTGTCCAGGTCGGTCTGTCGTTCCCGGTTGCGCGGTCGAACCAGCGAGAATGGCGCGACAGCCCAATGTACCTCGGGGAAACCTTCGAGCTGCTCGCGCATCTGCCGATGGCAGTGCTGCTCGCCATCGCTTCCGAGGCCCGCGGCTTCGAGCAGACGGTCGACGACTTCCTTGCCGCGTTCTTGCAACCATTCGCGAACGTTTCGCTCGATCTTTCGGGCAAGCTCCCGGGCAGTCGATCGGGGCACGATCGCCACGAAGCGGTTGGGCAGGGCCGCCGAGAAAAGCGGGTTGGCGTCGGTGGCTCCGCGCGCCCAGTCGCAATCTGCGAACAGATCGGCAGGCAATCCACATTCATCGCGCAGCCACACGTCCACCTGCGGAACGGCGCGCAGGCGCGGAAACAGGATCGCGTCCGGCCCCAGCTCTTCGCAAACGGTCTTCATCGCCTCCCAGGCAAGCCGGGACAACAGGTGCGAACCCGCCCACATGTCCGACGTAGACCGCGCCGCTTCGATGAAGCTCTGCACGGGACCCAGCGACACGGTCAGCAACGCGGCGTCGCCGTTGGGATCGGCCGCAAAGGCGCCGGCGAACGCGGAGGTCAGGTCGAGGTGCTCCCAGATGCTGTGGTCGGGCACGCGGGTATCCGCCGGCAGGAGCGGCCAGAGGGCACCCAGCGTGCCGTTGTCGTTGACCTCGCTCAGCGACGGGCCGAATCGCCAGAATGCCAGCGAAGTGCGACGCCAGTCGGTCTTGCCTGCATCGCGCTGCACCAGGCCGGCAAAGTGCTCCAGACTGCGCTCCTTGATGTCGCCAATCTCCGTTTCGCGCAGTCCGCCGCTCCTGCCCAGATCGAACGTCGCACCGGTGAGCGGGTGGATCAACACCGGAACCTTCGTCCAGTGTACCTGCGCCCAGCGGGCGACCGCGAACGTGCGCGTATCGCCGCCGCCAGTCGAGACAGTGACTTCCATCGGCCACTGCGGGCGATCGGCCGCGGCGGCCCACCAGTCGGCGCGGCGCACGTTGCCGGCGATCGCCGGTGGAATCCCATCTTGGAAGAGGGCGCGGTGCAGTGCTCGCGAAGTGCCGCCCTCGTGGCCGGCCGGATCGCGCAACAGCACCAGGGCCTTCTCCGCGGGATCGTGCAGGCGCGCGTGGAGCTTGGTCTGCCAGACGATGTCGTTGGTCATGGAGTGACTCACCCGGCGATCCGCTGCAGCGCACGCGACGGCTGGTCGGGATAGTCGTGGACTCGGGTCCAGACCTCGACGATGACCTTTCGGTCCGGCTTGAACTGTGCGGGGGGAAGGCAGGGCACGTGGACGATCACGCCGCGCAGCTTGCCGTCGTGCTCGGCGCGTACCTTGAATCTCAGGCTGTTGGGCAGTCGAGCGCTCCTGCCCCAGTCCCGCACGTGATGGCGGGTGACCGGATAGCTCAGCCAATGCCGATGCTCGGGGTTCGGAGCCCCGTCACCGGTCGTGAATCGGAATTGGGTGCGCATTCCGATCTTGATCTCGGCGAGGCGGCGCATCACGGTCTTCCAGTCGGCCAGGGGCTCCGTCGCCCAGATGAGCGGGCCCTTCGCATCCCGACCAATGGCGTGGGGCCAGTCGAGTTCCAGGGCATCCATCCAGGACTCGACCAGCCGAGGGTCCACGTCACCGTCGAATGCCGATGCATCGGAACCGTTCGGAGTCAAGCTGAACGAGCCCCACCCATTGCGGCTCCGCCCACCGAGGGTTCCGAAGCGGTGGGCGAGCGCGATCGCCTTGTCGATGAGCGTGGCGTCGCCCTCGGTGGGGAACGCCAACCGCAGCTCGGCCTGCTCGTCGGCCTGGATTGCCGCTCCGGCCTTGAGCGAAGTACCGTCCTTGAACACCAGGGGTCCATAACCCAGGTACAGCTGGGCGCCGACGGGGCCCTTGACCTCCGGGTGGACGATGCGTTCGCGATCGCCTTCCCAGGATTTCATTCGACCGACGTCCCATCGATTCAGGCGAATGCGGATCAGGCTCCTGCGTGCTTCCCCGTCGTCGTCCCCCGCCTGGCCGAAGAGCCTGCCTTCCGCTGCGCGCATTGCGCGCGGGGCGTCACGCGCCGGGATCGCCCGTCGATCGGCCCAGAACGCGACACGCCACCATTGACGCAGGAGCGCCTTGACCGGCGGCGTCCTCCATTGGCCGGCCTGGTCCGCGTTGCCGAGGAAGGCAGGAGTGACGAAACGAAGCGTGTACGTCCGGGTTTGCATGGCGGGTTGCTGTTGGCGGTGAGCGGCAAGTTTGGCCGTGGATGGTTAGCCCATCGCGTCCGGCAAGCTTGCCGGCTCGCCGAGATGTCAAATCGGGCTCAGGAGGCGGCCAGGCGGATCGCGTCGGGAGGCAACGCGAGGCGAAATCTCATCGGCCGCCGACCCTCACCCACGATCAGGTACGGCTGCGCTCCTCGACCCAGCGCCGCGGTCAGCGCCCGCTTGAGCTTGGACTTGCGCTCCTCAAAGTCGGCCTTGGTCATTCCATGTCGATAGCGCGAACGCGTGCGACCGTCGTCCCCCATGATTCCACGGATGCGGCGGTACTCGGCAAGGTAGGCGTCGGCGTACTCGCGCGATGGCGCGCCGTCGCTGGGACAGCAAGCACCTTCCATACCAAGGCTTGCGCGACGAGCGAACCAGGCAAGGAAGGCCAGCTCCGCCGGCGCGAGAGCGATGCGTTGTCCCGCGGCCTCGACGGATTGGCTAGCGTAGTCGATCGACAGGCGGGGTGGGCCGAGTTGCGCCTGGGCGGCCCTGACGGCCGTCGCGAAGCTGGTTCGGCCGGACAGCAACTCTCGAGGCAATCCGTGCCTCAAACGCACGAATGGAATGTCCGCGAGGCTCACTTCTGCCTGCGCGCAGTTGGCGAGCTTGCCTTCCCGGGTGGCGATGATGTGTTCGTAGGGGGTGGGGTAGAAGAATTCCCAGCTGGACTCGAACGGTTCGCTCACCAGGACGTGGGACAGGCGATCGGCATCGCGACCCCAGAGACTCAAGGCATAGCCGGCATAGAAGCCAAGCGTCTTGCGCCCGCCCGCCATGCTCACGTGCAACTGTGTGCCAACGTCCTCGGTGAAGCCGCGCACCATCTCGGCCACTGCCAGCTCGATGCCGTCACGCACGTACTGCGC
>DAOMBL010000238.1:0-5966 GCA_035427325.1 Casimicrobiaceae bacterium | reverse complement strand
GCCAGAACGCGTAGCGCTCGTCGAGGCGGTTGCCTGCCTCGCCGACGCGATCGTCGATGCAGTAGGGCTTGAACGCGTGCGTCGTCGAGCAGGTGCCCTCCTCGAACGTGCAGCCGTCGTTCATCAGGAAGGCTTCCCACTCGAGGCCGGGGATCGCGGTGGCCTCGATCTCGGCGAGCGTCACGTGGCGCGGCAGGATGACGCGCGCGATGCCGAGGCCGCGGAAGAAGGCGGCGGCGCCCGGATTGCGGCAGGTCGCGAGGCTCGACAGGTGCACCCGCGGCGCGAGCCCGGCTTCGGCGAGCGCGAGGACGAGTTCGAGTTCGGCGACGATCAGCGCGGCGACGCCCTCGTCCTCGACCAGCCGGCGGCCGAACTCGACCAGCCGCGGGATCGCGGCGGACGGATACGACGGCGCATTCAGCGTGGCGAAGACCGGATGGCCGTTCGCCCGGGCCACGAGGCGCCGCAGGTCGTCGAGATCGGGCACGCCCGCGGAGCGCGCGCTGCGGCGGTGGACGGCGGCGGAACCGAATTCGTCGTCCCAACCCGGCGGCGAGACACCGCAGTAGAACTCGCCGGCGCCCGCGTCGAGGAGCGGGGCCACCTCGTCGGAATGGCGCAGCGGCGCGAGGATCTTCACGGCGCGGGCGCCTCGTGCACGACGATCCGGTCGGTGCGCGCGAGCCACGAGCGCGCGGCGTCGCGCGGCAATTCGTAGAACAGCGTGTTGCCTGCGCGCCAGTGCGGCAGCGCGGTGTCGGGGCGGTGCACCGGCAGCGGCCTGCCGCGGCAGGGCGCCGGGCAGGGATCGGCGAACGCCTTCGCGAAGCCGCCGCCTTCCGGGTAGAGCGCGGCCTTCAGCGGACAGCCGCGGCCCGAAGCGGCGTAGGTGAACGGCAGGTGCAGCGCGCGGCCGAGCGGACGCTCGTCGCCGTCGCCGTCGCCGAGAAAGCCGCCTTCGAGGTCCGCATCGGTCTCGAGTGCGGCGACGCCCAGGTCGCGGAGCAGGCCGCGCACGCGCGCGTAGCGCGCCGCATCGTGCGTGGCGGCGCCCGAAGGAGCGTCGCGGTAGCCGCGCGGGTCGCGCAGCGATCGGTTGACCAGACGCCCGGCGCGCAGCGGCAGCGACGGATGGCGCGCGCGCACGAGTTCGAGCACGCCCCAGTCGTTGAACACGACGGCGGGCCGGTGTCCGCGCGCGACGAGCGCATCGAGCAGGCGCGCGATCCGTTCGAGGCCCTGCGGCGAGACGAGCGGCGTGGCGAGCGTGGGCTCGAGCCCGCGCTCGCGCGCGGCTTCGCAGCAGGCCGCCGCCTCGTGTGCATCCGGCAGGCGGTCCTCGCAGAACTCCGTGCCGAAGTAGAGCGCGACGGCGCGCCCGCCGGGCAGCATCTCGCGCCACGCGGCCGGGAAGGCGGCGCGCGGATCCGGCGGGATCTCCGAGGCTTCGTTCAGGCGCAGCCCGTATTCCACGCGCGCTCCGTTCGTGTCGTGGGGCCGCTGCGCCGGCGAACCCGATGCCCGCGCCGCCGCCCGTTGTCCCCGGGCGTCGTCCGGATCAGTTCGAGACCCGGCGCAGGTCCATGCCGTCGGAGGCCATCTGCAGCACCTTGAGCGGCTTCAGCGACTTCGCGTCGTAGACGGTCAGCGTCGAACCGCCGCCGGCCACGTAGACCTTCCTGCCGTCCGACGAGATGTTGACGCCGTAGCAGGTGCCCTCGGCGATGGGCACCGACCGGAGGTAGGTCTTCTTCGCGAGGTCGATCTCGACCAGGTCGTCCATGACCGCCCACGCCCGCCTGCGGTCCGGCGTGAGCACCACCGAGTACGCCATCGCCGGCTCGCCGGAGAGCACGATGTCCTCGATCGCGCCGGTCTTCTGGTCGACGAGCATCACGCCCATCGCCGTCGCCGTGTAGTAGTTCATGCTGGCGACGCCGCCGTTGTCGAACGAGTAGTCCCAGAACGGCAGCATGTTCATCCCTTTGTCGAGGATCGGCTGCGTCGCGGCGATCCTGAGTTCGGGGCCGGTGGTGTCGATCGTGTAGAGGTCCTGTCCGAACGCGTAGATCGTCCTGCCGTCGTTGGCGCGGACGAGATGCGCGACGCCCCAGGGCACCTCGAGGCTGCGGACGATGCGCCCGGTGTCGAGGTCGAACTGGGCGACCACGGGCTTGCCGATGACCACCTCGCCGTTCTCGGCCCGGCGCGACATGAACGCGCCGTACGCGGTCCTGCCGTCGGGCGCGAGCGCGAAGCCGAACATCAGCCGGTCCCAGCCGTCCGACTTGACGTCGGCGGTCGACACCAGCCGGTTCTGCGCGAGATCGATCTTGTGCACGAGGTGCCGGTTGCTCGCCACGTAGAGGAAGCGGCGGTCTGCGCTGAGATCGGCCTCGCGCGTCGCGCCCTTGACCGGAATGTCGGCGACGATCGTGTCGGTCGCGCCGTCGATCACCTGGATGACGCCGTAGCCCAGGTAGTAGTAGCGGTCGGCCGCGACCGCGTGCGGCGCGACGGCGAGCGAGGCTGCCGCGAACGCCGCGGCGATGAAGGGGGTCCAGCGCATGCGTCGCCTCCCGGGGATCAGTCGTACTTGAGGTTGCGCCAGTCGCGCGCGATGTTCGGACACTGCACGTCGAACTCGCGGTGGTTGACGAGTCCGTCGGGCGCCTGCGCCGGCCACCAGCAGTCGCCCACGCAGCCGTGGAAGTCGCGCGCGGAGGCCTGGCAGTTGCCGACCGGGAAGGTCGGGCGCGGGTTGGTCTCCCAGCCGGTGTCGAAGATCGTCGTGCAGCCCTGCGGCATCCGGGGCTGCGCGTGCGCCTCCCCGGTCGCGCGCTCGCCTTCCGCGAGCCGCTCGATCGCCTTCGCCTTCTCGTTCAACGCGAGGATGAGCTTCTTCTTCATCGTGCCTCCTTCAGCGGGATTCGGCGGACGCGCGAGCGCCGAGGAACGCGAGGACCGGATGCCCGGCATCCTCGCGCAGGCGCCCGTAGACGCGGATGCCGAGTTCGATCCAGCTCCGGATGAAATCGCAGGAGCCGCCCTGCGCGAGGCCCAGCACGGACTCGCGCTGGTGGTTCTCGTAGTGGCAGCCGCCGGCGCACAGGCTGCGTGCCCAGCAGGTCGAGCACCCGCTCGCCCGCGGCGCGGCCTGTTCGTCGAGGCAGGCGCGGATCTTCGCGTGGTCGATGCCGGCATCGAGGCTGCCGACGCGGAACTTCGCGTCGCCGGCGAACCGGTGGCACAGGAAGAAATCGCCGACCGCGTCCATCGCCACGTAGCCGAGCCCCGCGCCGCAGGGCTCGGCCTTCACGTCGCCCTGGTGCAGTTTCGCGAGGAGGTCGAGCAGGTTGGAGAACGGCAGCACGCGAGCGCCCGCCGCCTCCTCGACGAAGCGATGGGCGAGGCTCGTGAATCCCGCGAGCAGCGCGGCCTCGTCTTCCGGCGTGGGCAGCAGCGCGGCCGTCACCGGGCTCGATGGCGCGATGGCGACCTCGAGGAAGCCGAGCGAGCGCACGTGCTCGAACACCTCGGGGATCCGCGACCACTGGCGCGGTTCGAGCGTCACGCGCGCGGCCGGCGGACGTCCGGTGCGTTCGGTGAGCCGCGCCACGCCCTCGACCACGTCGGCGTAGGTGCCGCCGCCGTTGCGCCCCGCGTAGCGCCGGTTCGCATCGTGCAGGTCGGGCGGACCGTCGATGCTGACCGACACGCCGATCCGGTGCTCCGCGATGAAGTCGAGCGCCTCCGGCGAGAATCGCGTGCCGTTGGTCGTGATCGAGACGACGAAGGTCTTGCCGTGCTCCATCGCCGCCGCCTCGCCCGCGGCCACCGCCGCCCGCAGCGCGGGCAGGTTCATCAGCGGCTCGCCGCCGAACAGCACCATCGTGACCGTCTCGCGCGCGCCCGACGACAGGACCAGGTGGCGCGCGGCGCGCGCCGCGAGGTCGGGCCGCATGACCCGCGCCTCGCCTCCGTAGGAGCCGCCGCCCGCGTAGCAGTAGGTGCAGCGCAGGTTGCAGGTCTGCGCGGCCTCGAGCACGAGCGTCCCGAGCGGCACCGCGGCCGGGTCGATCGGCGCGCGCGGCCGCCGCCCGAGTCGCGCCGCGGGAACGAGGAGCTGCGCGCCGGCCAGCGCGTCGAGCACGTCGCGGTCGTCCTGCGGCACGTCGTCGAGGACGATCGGCGCACGGTCGCGCCAGCGCTCGATCGCCTCGCGCGTCGCGCGGTCGATGGCGAAGAGGCTCGCGTGGTCGGCGCCGAAGACGAGCGCGCCCCCCTCGCCGTCGTCGCTCTCGAAGATGCGGTGGTCGGCGAACGCCCAGGCTTCGCTCATCGCAGCCTCGCGATGTAGTCGGGCACGGTGACGACGAGTTCCGCGCTCGCGTCGTAGGCGGTGCCGCCGCGCGTGTAGCGCGCCAGCACCCTGACGAGCCCGCTGTTCTCGCCCTTGTAGGTGCGCTTCGGGTTCGGTGCGTAGTCGACGGTGGGCAGGTAGGTGCCGTTCGGGCTGATCGTCCCGAGCCAGGTCATGTCGTCGTCGCCCGGCCGCGTCTTCAGTTCGGCGAGCCGGAACGTGGCCGGCACCGGTCCCAGCGCCACGGCTTCGGCGCCCTTGCCGCTGCCCGACTTCGCGTAGGCGATCGCCTCGAACTGCACGCCTTCGGCAGGATAGTGCGTGCCCCCCGACATCCGTGCGCGCCCGGTCGACGGCGTGATCGCGATGTGGTCGATGCGGGGCGCGAGCGTGACGCTGCCCGCATCGATGCCCGCGAGCCTCACCCGGGCCTGCGCGAGCTTCGCCGCACCGGTCTCGACGGTGGCCTCCAGCGTGTACGGGCCGGTCTTCTTCAGCGCGAGGACTCTGACCGCGCCCCCGGAGAACACGAGATCGGAGGGCTTCGCGTCAGGCAGCGCGACGCCTTCGATCGCGAGCGTCGTACGCTCGCCGGCGACGAGGTAGCCGGGCACGATCCGCGCGACCTTCGGTGTGCTGCCGATGCGGATCCACTGCGAGCGCGAGGTCCGGAAGTCGGGCGCCGGCAGGTGCCACTCGCCGGTGATCTCGTCGGACGACGCGATGAACGCGCCCCGCGTGGCGACGCCGTTGGTCGACGTGCGCGTGCGGAGCGCGTAGCCGCCGTAGAGCGTGCCCTCGCCCCTGAACGAATCCGACAGGCCGTCCGTCCAGGTGACGCTTCCCGAGACCGCGAGTTCGCCGTTGCCGGCCTCCGCGATCTGCGCCTCGCCGCGGTAGGTGCCGCGTCCCGGCCCGGTGCCGAACACCGCCCAGCGGCCCGCGAGCGACGGCGATGCCGCGGGCCGGGCGGCGCCGTAGGGCAGCTTCTTCGCGAAGTAAGCGAACGCGGCGTCGGCTTCCGGGATCCACCGCATCTCGCGCATCGTCATGACCACCGTCGGCGACGCGTACAGGTGGAAGTCGCGCAGCTTCGCCCAGGCGTCGGGCGTCATCCGGTACGAGTGGATCTTCCCCGCCGAGTGGCAGCGCACGCAGGTCGTGTAGACCTTCTCCTCCTGCGGCCCCGACGGCGCTTCCTGCACCTGCGCGTTGTGCCACAGCGACAGGTACGCGACCTCCGCCTGCTCGGCGGGCGAGAGCAGCTGCGTCGTGGCGAGTTCCTTCAGCAGGCGATCCATCTCGCCTTCCTTCAGCGCCATCCCGTGCAGGCGCCGCATCCGGTCGACGATCACCGTCCACTCCTCCGGCGTCGTGCGGAGGTCCTCGACCCTCGGGATCCGCCCGTCCGGCGCCGGGGCGTGGCAGGTGCCGCACTTCGCCCGCACCAGCGTGTCCGGCCCGAACGCCGCCGCGCCCGCGCCGCTACCCGCCGCCGCGAGCGCGGTCGCGAGCGCCATGCCTGCCCACCAGTCGTGTCGCATCGTCGTCCTCCGCATCGGACGATGGCTCAGACCGCCATCATCACGGACTTGACCTC
>DAOMBL010000237.1:0-5976 GCA_035427325.1 Casimicrobiaceae bacterium | reverse complement strand
CGCCGCCATCGCCAGCACGGCGACGACGATCGCGAGCCCCGCGAGCGCCCCGCGGTTGGCGCTGAAGTAGCCCCAGAACTCGCGCAGCGGCCCGGCCGGCGCGCGCGGCGCTCCGGCGGCGGACACGTAGGCGTCGGCGGTCATTTGGCGTGACGGATGCGCGGATTGATGACGCCGTAGGCGATGTCGACCAGGAGGTTCACGAGCATCACGACGACGCCGAGCAGCAGGAGCCCCCCCTGCAGCACCGGATAGTCGCGGCGGTTGATCGCCTCGATCAGCCACTTGCCGACGCCCGGCCACGAGAAGATGGTCTCGGTCAGGATCGCGCCGGTGAACAGAACGCCGACCTGGAGTCCGATCACCGTGACGACGGGGATGAGCGCGTTGCGGAACGCGTGCAGCGCGATCACGCGCCGCGGCGGCAGCCCCTTCGCACGCGCGGTGCGGATGTAGTCCTCGCCCAGCACCTCGAGCATCGAGCTTCGCGTCATCCGCGCGATGATCGCGAGCGGGTTGGTGCCGAGCACGATCGCCGGCAGGACCAGGTGCGCGATCGTCGAGCCGAACGCGCCCTTCTCGTCGGAGAGCAGCGAATCGATCGTGAGGAAGCCGGTGACCGGTTCGACGAAGTACTTGACGTCGATCCGGCCCGAGACCGGCGTCCAGCCCAGCTGCACCGAGAACAGCAGGATCAGCAGGAGCCCCCACCAGAAGATCGGCATCGAGTAGCCGGTGAGCGAAGCGCCCATCACGCCGTGGTCGAAGATCGAGTTGCGCCGCACGGCCGCGAGCATGCCCGCCGGAATGCCGATGAGGAGCGCGAACGCGATCGCGCAGAGCGCGAGTTCGATCGTCGCGGGGAAGAGCGCGAAGAACTCCCGGACGACCGGCTCGTGCGTGATCATCGAGCGGCCGAGATCGCCTTTCAGCACTCGGCCGACGTAGATGCCGTACTGGACGAGCACCGGGCGGTCGAGGCCGTATTCCTTGAGCAGCGCTTCGTGCCGAGCCGCGTCGATGCCGCGCTCGCCGGCCATCGTCTCGATCGGGTCGCCCGGCACGAGACGGATCAGGAAGAACGCGAGCAGCGTCATTCCGATGAACGTCGGAACGAGCAGCGAGGCGCGGGTGAGGAGGAAGCGCAGCACGAAGCGGGGCGACGGGCGGACAGGGGCCCGCGAGGCGCCGGAGGCGGATGGTGCCACAGTTCGCGCCCCGGCCCCGTGGGTCGGCCTTCTGGCCGACGCGCCTTCTGTGGGTCGGCCTTCAGGCCGACGCGGTGTCCCGCTTCGCCAAAGACCCTGTCGGGCTGAAGCCCGACCCACCGCGCAGCGCCCCGCCGGGCTGAAGCCCGACCCACCGTGCTCCCGTGGGTCGGCCTTCAGGCCGACGCCCCAAAAAGAAGAAGCCCGGCTCGCGCCGGGCTTCGGGTCCTGCCGGGGACTTCGATCAGGGGGCTCTTGCTGTCCTCTGACCTCTGTCCTCTGTCTCCTGAATCACATGTCCATGTCGCCCATGCCGCCCATGCCGCCCATGCCGCCGCCGCCCATCGGCTTCTCGTCCTTGGGCAGCTCCGCGACCATCGCATCGGTCGTGAGCATCAGCGAGGCGACCGAGGCCGCGTTCTGCAGCGCGTAGCGGGTGACCTTGGTCGGGTCGAGCACGCCCATCTCCACGAGGTCGCCGTACTCGCCGGTGGCCGCGTTGAAGCCGAAGTTGCCCTTCCCCTCGACGATCTTGTTGACGACGACCGACGGCTCCTCGCCGGCGTTCGCCACGATCATGCGCAGCGGCTCCTCGACCGCGCGGAGCACGATCTTGATGCCGGCGTCCTGGTCGGGGTTCGCGCCCTTGAGGCTCTTGAGGTGCGCGCGGGCGCGCAGGTACGCGACGCCGCCGCCCGGGACGATGCCTTCCTCGACCGCCGCGCGCGTGGCGTGCAGCGCGTCCTCGACGCGGGCCTTCTTCTCCTTCATCTCGACCTCGGTGGCCGCGCCGACCTTGATGACGGCGACGCCGCCCGCGAGCTTCGCGACGCGCTCCTGCAGCTTCTCCTTGTCGTAGTCGGAGGTCGCTTCCTCGATCTGCTTGCGGATGTTCTTGACGCGGGCCTCGATCGACGCCTTCTCGCCGGCGCCGTCGATGATCGTGGTGTCCTCCTTCGCGACTTCGACGCGCTTCGCGCGGCCGAGGTCCTTGATCGTCGCGTTCTCGAGCTTGAGGCCCAGTTCCTCGGCGATCACGGTGCCGTTGGTCAGGATCGCGATGTCTTCCAGCATCGCCTTGCGGCGGTCGCCGAAGCCCGGCGCCTTGACGGCGACGGTCTTGAGGATCCCGCGGATGTTGTTCACGACCAGCGTCGCGAGCGCCTCGCCGTCGACGTCCTCGGCGATGATGAGCAGCGGCTTGCCGGCCTTCGCGACCTGCTCGAGCACCGGGAGCAGCTCACGGATGTTCGAGACCTTCTTGTCGTGCAGCAGGATGTACGGGTCCTCGAGGACCGCGACCTGCTTGTCCGGGTTGTTGATGAAGTACGGCGAGATGTAGCCGCGGTCGAACTGCATCCCTTCGACCAGGTCGAGTTCGTTCTCGAGGCCCTTGCCGTCCTCGACGGTGATCACGCCTTCCTTGCCGACCTTGTCCATCGCCTCGGCGATGGTCTTGCCGATCGACTCGTCGGCGTTCGCCGAGATCGCGCCGACCTGGGCGATCTCCTTCGACGTCGAGCAGGGCTTGCTGATCTTCTTCAGCTCGTCGACGACCGACACGACGGCCTTGTCGATGCCGCGCTTCAGGTCCATCGGGTTCATGCCGGCGGCGACGAACTTCATGCCTTCGGCGACGATCGACTGCGCGAGCACCGTCGCGGTCGTCGTGCCGTCGCCGGCGACGTCCGAGGTCTTGGACGCGACTTCCTTCACCATCTGCGCGCCCATGTTCTCGAACTTGTCCTTGAGTTCGATCTCCTTCGCGACCGAGACGCCGTCCTTCGTGATCGTCGGCGCGCCGAAGCTGCGCTCGAGCACCACGTTGCGGCCCTTCGGGCCGAGCGTCACCTTGACGGCGTTCGCGAGCACGTTCACGCCGTTGACCATCTTGTTCCGGACGTTTTCGCCGAAACGGACATCCTTGGCTGCCATGTTCTAGCTCTCCTGGATTCGTGTGGGGGCGGATCAGGCGACGACGCCGATGACGTCGTCTTCGCGCATGTGGAGGTAGTCGTGGCCATCCATCTTGAATTCCTGGCCCGAGTACTTGCCGAAGAGGATCTTCTCGCCGACCTTGACGCCCATCGGGATCAGCTTGCCGTTGTCGTCGAGCTTGCCGGGGCCGGCCGCCACGACTTCACCCATCGAGGGCTTTTCGGCCGCGGTGTCGGGGATCACGATGCCGCCGGCGGACTTCCGTTCCTCTTCCAGCCGCTTGACGATGATCCGGTCATGCAAGGGACGAAGCTTCATGGTTAGCGCTCACTCCTGAAGGTTTCTATTGATAATCAGTGATTTGGGGCGCAATCCACCAAGGTGACCCCGGGGCGCCCGCCAACGGCACGGTCGATGTTGTTAGCACTCAACCGCAACGAGTGCCAATTATAAGGGGTCGGGTCGGGAGATTTCAACTCGGGGAGCCGGCGCCAATGCGGGTCGCGCCCCTGGCAGGTCGCCGAAGCCGGCATGTACCGGGCCGTGCGCGGTCCAGGACCGCCCGAAGCGCCATTCCTGCCGTCCATCCGCCGCCACCGGCATTCCGTAAGCCCGGGACCCCGCAGCCGCCGGGTGCGCGCTAGCGTGCGCTACCACCCTGCGGAACGCCGCCTCCATGCTTCGACCTGCCCACATCGGCCACCTCACGATGCTGCGCTCGCTGATCCGGGACGCCGCCAGAGACGGAGCATTCGACCCGGCACTCGCCTGGGACTCGCCGGCCGCCACGCGCTTTTTCGCGGAACTTCGCCAGGCGCTCAAGACCGGCTACTTCGTCGTCGAGGACGCTGCCACGCGCACGGTGCGCACCGTCGCGGTTCCGGGATACGTCTACTGGGCCGACGAAACCGCCGGAAGCGAGCCGCCGGTGGGATTCGGCCTGTTCCGCGCGATCGACGACGGCTACGAACTCTGGCTCACCGGCCTCGAGGCGCACCTGCGCGGCAAGGGGCACGGTCGCGCGATGCTGAAGGCGCTCTTCTCGACGCCCACCGGCCGCATGACCCGGCAGATGCGCGTACGCCGCGCCGCACGCTCGGCGGCCGCCCTGGCGCACCTCCTCGCCGAGCACGGCTTCACCGCGACCGTCGAAACCGACCGCGAGACGCGCTTCGTGCGCGTTGCCATGCCGCCCGATCCGCCGCGCACCCCGGCGGCGCGCCATCCGCTCCACTGACCCCGCCCCGCTCGCGTCCGCGAACGGGAATCGCGATCTCACGCCGCCCGTTTCGGGCGCTCGATGACGACGGTCGTCGTCGCCGGTTCGACCGCGCGCCCCGACGCAATCCAGGCGTCGAGCCCGCCCGCAAGCGGCCGCGCGCGCCTGAAGCCGCGCGCGTGCAGGATCTGCGCCGCGCGCCGCGCCGATGCCTCGTTCGGGCACTGGCAGTAGAGGACGATGTCGCGGTCGGTCGGAAAGTCGCCCGCCGCGCGATCGATCTCGTCCAGGTCGAGGGACAACGCCCCGGGAATGCGCGGCCGATGGCTGTGCGCGAGCTTGGATCCGACGTCGACCAGGTGCACCGGCCGCCTGGCGTCGAGATGCGCGGCGAGTTCGTCCACCGTGATGCGCGAGGCGAGCACGAAGCGCGCGAGCCGCCAGCGTTGCCATGCCTTGTACAGGAGGTACGCGGCGAACAGCGCGCCGACGATCGTCGCGGCCAGCGCGGCGTTCCCGGCCATCCACGCGAGCGCTGCATCGACCTGGCGCGAGAACAGCCACCCCGCCGCCATCGCCGCGCCCACCCACAGCGCCGCGCTCGCGAACGCCGCGCCGACGAACGATCCGAGCCGCATGCGCAGCGCACCCGCCATCGGCGGCGCTACGGTCGAGAACCCGGGGACGAACTTCGACACGACGACCGAGAAGAAGCCGTAGCGCTCGAAGATGCCCTCGGTCTGGCGCACGCAGGTGTCCGGCGAGAGCGAGACCCGGCAGAGGAACTTGAGGACCTTGTAGCCGTAGCGGCGGCCCGCCCAGAACCACAGGAGGTCCGCGACGACCGACGCCAGGACCGAGACCGCGAATGCGCCGGGCGCCGAGATGCGCGCGGAGGCGGCCATCGCACCCGCGACGATCATCGTCGGCACCGCCGGTATCGGCAGCCCGAGTTGCTGCAGGAAGACGTTCAGGCCGACGAGCGAGACGCCGTAGCGGGCGAGCGAGGCGGACAGGGTATCCATGCGGGCCGGTTGGCGGTCGGATCCCGGAGGTTGGGGCCGGACGCGGCACAGCACAACCCCCGGCGCGCCGGGGACTTCGCGGATCCGCCCGGTCGAGGCGGAAACGGCGCAGCTGTCCAGGCTCCGCGGCGGTGCGTGCTACCGTAGCGTCCGGGAGGAACCGCGATGGACGAGATCGACCAACCCGACAAGCAACCGCTGTCTCCGGCGCCTCGGCCGTCCGCCGGCGGGTCGGGCGCGCCGACGGGACCCGGCAAGCGCGAGCCGCGCGCGCTTCCGGCGGGTCGGGGCACGGCGTGGTGGAGCGAAGGCTGGCAGGTGTTCAAGGCCGCACCCGGCATCTGGCTCCTCATCACCGTCGTGCTGTTCCTGATCATGGCCGTGCTGTCGCTGGTGCCGATCCTCGGCAACCTGGCGCAGTCGGCGCTGGGCCCGGTCTTCGGCGGAGGCCTGGCGCTCGCCTGCCACGGGCTCGCGAAGGGCCGGCCGCTCGGAATCGCGAACATGTTCGACGGCTTCACCGGCGAGCGCTTCATGCCGCTCCTGATCGTCGGCCTGATCTCTCTCGCCGCGATGTTCGTTATCT